>CBAAAA010000312.1:0-6114 GCA_964658695.1 uncultured Solirubrobacteraceae bacterium
TGGGCGTGACTGCGTTCCAACTCCTGGTAGAGGTGGCGCATCTCTTCGGCCTTGCGAAGCACCACTTCCAGCATGGCCGTCCGCAAATCGGATGCCGCCGCGATCTCCATTTCCAGCCACGGCTCCGACTTCAGGTGAACCGTCTCCTTCCAGATGGCGAAGGAAGTTCTGGGCATCAAGCGCTGTCCATCGTCGGAGGCATCCACAGGCTTGCGCGGGTCACCGGCCCACTCCACTGTCCGAATCTGTTCCGGCCGGAACCACATCATGTGTTCGTTTTTTTCGCGGGACACCCGGAGCGCCAGCACCCCGCTGGCGGTATCCTTATAGCTTTCCGCTTCGGGCAATTGTGCGGCCATGGAATCGGTAGAAAAGACTTCGCCCGTCATGTTGTGGGAAATCCAATTGACCAGCGAAAGTATCTGATCGTCGCGCGGCGTTTCACCAAGCCTGTCCACCCGGTTGTTGGTCACCAGCGCAACCCCGCTTGCGCGGACAAAATCCAGCAGGGTCGGCGTCCGATGCAGCAGAGCCACACGGAGTTCGTTCTCCCTGGCAAGATTCTCCAGCAGAACACTATGCAGGGATTTCAGTTCCAGCCGGTAGGCGGAGTTCTCAAGGTCTTCTTTTCCGGCCATCAGCAGGGACACCATGTGAGCCATGAACTCGCAAGCCATGCGTATTTCATACGGAACGTGCAGCGGAGCGCGATGGTGGTGGCAGGCGATGAGGCCCCAGAGTTTGCCGTTCTTCAGCAGTGTCATCACCATGCTCGATTGCGTGCCCATGTTCTTCAGGTATCCGCTGTACATCGCCGACACGCTACGCAGCAGGGCAAGACTCAGATCGAGAGGACCGCCGCTAGCGGGGTTGATCTCCGGAGTGATGGGAACGGGCGTGTACCCGATGTCGGGCTGATGGCGAAGCCAACTCATACCAAAAAGCCGGCGGGCAGGCTCTGGAATGTCGGACGCGGGATAGTGCAGGCCCAGATAGGGAGTAAAACCCTGCCCTTCGAGCAGCGACTCGGCGCGCACCCATCCACTGCCATCCGCCATGAATTTATAGATCATGACGCGGTCGAATCCGGTGAATTCGCGGATCTGGCTGGCGGCAAGGTCGAAGAATGCCTGCGAATCGAGTGTAGCCTGCAGATTTGCCAGCGTTCCGCGAACATCCGAATAGAGGTGAATTGTTTCGTCCTCTTTCCCTTTGCGTTTCTCAAATTCAAAGATCAGAACACCGCCGCCGCGGTGTGCGAAGACATCGAATTCGTTCCCTCGCTCGATGGTTCGAAAGACGTGGTACGGGACCGAGAGAGTGCCGCGGTCCAACTGCTCTCGAATCGCGCGCATCTGCAACGCGTCGAAGATTGTCTCAAGCGAATTCCCCAGCAGTTGTTCGGCTGAGAAACCTAGCAGTTCATCGCAGTTCACGCTAGCCTGCAGGACGATCAACCCGGGCTCGCTTGCGGTGATCAACGCGCCATGCGGCTGGATCGCGCCCGCATATTGTATTTGCTCGCGGTCGCAATTCGAAAGGTCCACATTCTGGGCTGTGACCATGCCCGTTGAGGCGCTCAAACTACCCTCCTGAACATGCTCTTCTGAAGGCAGCGAGCACAGGCGTACCGCCACACTCTTCCCGGAAAGCGAAAGCTTCAGACATTCGAAACCTTGCGTCGGTCATCGGCGGGAAGAGTGAAATGGAAACGCGCGCCACCACTTACCTGGGATTCCGCCCAAATCCTGCCACCGCGCTGCTCCACCAGCGTTTTGCAAATCGCCAACCCGACTCCGCTTCCCGATGGTCCATCGCTGTGAGCCTTCTTGAACAAGCCAAAAATCCGTTCCGCCTGTTGCGGATCGAAACCCATCCCGTTGTCGGAGACGGTAAATTTCCAGAAGTTGTCAAGGCGAACGGCGGATACCTGAATTCGAGGAATATTTTGCCCTGAGAACTTCAGGCAGTTGCTCAAAAGGTTCTGGAAGATCAGCCTCAGTGCGGCGGAGTGAACAATCACCTTGGGCAGTTTCAATTCCTCGATAGACGCTTCCGACTTAATGATGGATGGCTTTAGCTTCTCCAGTGCCTCCTGAAATGGCCCGTGGGCGTCGATCAATTTTGCGGGCGTGCCGTCAATCATTACGGCGCTGGTGTAATCCATCACCGATGAGATCAACGAAGACATGCGGCTGCAACCGTCCACAATTCCCAGAAGGTATTCTGTTGTGCCCTCGGCAAGAAAGTCGCTCTGCTCAGCAGCTATCAACTGGGAATACATGCTGATGGTACGCAAGGGTTCCTTCAGATCATGGACCAGAGACTGCGTCAAGAACGTCAGTCCTTCATTCGAGGGAGCCAGCAGAGCGGTCTTCTCTCGCAAGTCTTGCTCTCCTGCCAGCAGGTCGGAGATGTCCCGCACCACGATGATAGTTCCGCGCCCGACTCCAGCACCATCTTTGAACGATGCTGTCGACATCAGGACACGGCACTCTTTCCCATCCGCCTTGAGCAGCACGGCCGTCAGGACCTCTGGCTCCGGAGCTTCGCCCAACACGATCCGGTTTTGCAGCCGCTGCACAAGACCGGTTTGACCGGCAATTCGTAGCACCAGATCTACATCTCTCCCGCAAGCCGCATCGCTTTGAATTTCCAAGAGCTCTTCGGCGGCGTTGTTGACAAAAGAAACACGCCCTTCAGAATTGCTGATAATAATTGCGTCGCCGGCGGTGCGCAGGGCTGACTGGAGCCACTCCGCCCGGTTTTCCGCCTGCTGCTGCAAACGCCGGCGCTCCAGCGCGATCGCGATGGTGACCTTTATGCCTGCGGCGGTGATGGGTTTGGGAAGGAAACCGTATGGTCCTGTTTCTTGAGCTCGCTTCAGCGTCGCATCGTCGGTGTGCGCCGTAAGGTAGACGACGGGCAGTTGATAAAGCTGCGTTATCTGACCGGCAGTCTGGATACCGTCCATCGTCCCCTTTATCCGGATATCCATCAGCACCAGGTCGGTATCTCCGTTAGCCGCCAGTATCAGCGCGGCGGGCCCCGAGGAAGCAATGCCCGAAACGGCGTAGCCCAGTTCTCCAAGAATCGCTCCAATGTCCTGAGCGATGATCGACTCATCCTCCACAATCAGGATTCGAGGCTTCTTCTCTAACGCATAAGCGGCCGCAGTTAACAACTTCGCTCCTGCTCATCTGGATTGGATCGGGTCAAGATCCTCGCTCAAAGATGGGCAAGAATAACGCTTGTCAGGGAAAGGGATTCTAGGCAGAACCGTGCGGCGAGATCGTTTCAAGTATACAGGAAAAGAGTGATCGCGGTTATCCCAATTGTGAGACCGCCCTTTTTGAGAACGCTCCGGTCGCACTCAGAGCGTGCGCGGAACGGTCGCTATTAAAGCTTTACGGATCTTGTTGACGTGGCTTTCTTCGCGCTGTTAGCAGAGAGTTGGCCCAGGGGAGTCGAGAACCCGCACTCTCTCCACAGTTTTTCCCAGTTCCAGATCCCGTGCGCTACGATCTTGGGCAGCGGGAAGCGGAGTTGATGTGCGAGCATGCACACCTGCCCGCGATGGTGGGCCTCGTGAGAAAGCATGTAGCAGAGCATTTCCACGCCAACCGGCCAAGCGGAAGCCCAGCCGTCCCTGTGAAATGTCGCGATGCTGATTTGACGATCGCCCAGGGCTTCGGCGAGCATCTCGGTGCAACGAGCGGCGCTCTCGGCCAAAGCTTCGCGGGCCTGCTGCGGCGTGCAACGCGCACGATTGAGCTGAGGAGGGACTTTCAAGTGAGGGGCGGTAAGGCGGACCCACTTAGTGCGGACATTATGAACGTGCGTGAAGATCGCGGCAATGGTACGTGTGTTGCCGGGCGGTTTGGCGCTCCAGGCGGCAGGATCGAGATGTTCGATAAGCATCTGATTCATGTGATCACTGGCGACAAAGATCTGGACCGCGGCCTGGTCTAGAGGAGCTTGGAGTTGGTGTTTACGCGTGGGCATGGCTTGCTCGGCTTGGACATATGATATTTCCGCCAACAAACCCGAACTCAGCGGATGCCAGGGATTGCGGCTTCGTTTTGAGAGCGGGCATTCAGAGTGTGAGCACGCTCGAAGGCTTGGGCGGCTGCTGCGTCCTGGCCGGTGCTTTTCAGGGCTCGTCCCAGGGTGTATTGCGCGCTGGCGTCGTCCGGATTTAGTTCGACGGCTTGTTGCAGAAGGGTCACGGCGGCTGCGGTTTGACCGAGATGCAGCTTGGCTCTGCCGAGATACAAGTACACGCCATAGGAATCCGGCTTCAGTCTTTGGGCTTGCTCGAGGTACGCAATGCCCTGCTGATCCTGGTTCTCGCGAACCAGCAGACTTCCCAGAAAGTAGTTTGCCTCTTCGCTCGATGGATCTTCTTTCAGAGCCTCTCGCAATTGCTGGATGGCGTCTTCAATCCGGCGTTCACTGATGTAGACCTTGCCGAGTTCGAGATGGATGCCCGGGAACTGAGGATCTGTGTGGAGCACCTTCAGATAGCTCTCCTCAGCATCTGAGAAGAGCGCGGCACCGTAGGAGGCCTTGCCAAGGAGGAATTGGGCGCGTGCAGGTCCGGCCGCTTGCAACATCTGGTTGAAGATGGATTGAGCTGTTTTGGGATCCCCACTTTTTAAGTAAGCAAAGCCTAGCAGGAACAGGAGCTGGTCGTTGTGTGGATTCTGCTGCGTGAGCAGCTTGAGATCCTGGATTGCGGATGGCAGTTGCCCGGTGTAGATGCGGCACATATCGATGAGCTGACGGGCTTGCTGATTATTGGCGTCGATGGCGAGAACGCGTTCGAAGTACGGCAATGCTTTGGCGTGCTGTTCCTCTTTCAAATAGACGATGCCGAGGTTGAGCAGGATTGGTTCGTCATTGGGGCTCAGATGCAAAGCCTGTTGGTACTGGGCGATGGCCTTGTCAGTGCGATTGGTTCGAGCGTAGAGGATTCCCAGGTTTGCAATGGCGGGGATGTTATCGGGCTGCCGTTTGAGAACAGATTGAAAATTTTGTTCCGCGACGGCGAACTGACCGGCGGAGAGGGCCTGAACGGCTTGATTAAACATGACCTCAGGGGATTCGGATTGCGCGCCGGAAAGGAAACCGCACAGAAGCAGGCATGCGGCGACCTTCATATACGGAGATGATAGCGGCAAAGGTAAAAACACGAAGGCGGGCGGCTTCGATGAAAAGCTGCCCGCCTGTTTGAGAGTGGACTTAGAATTCGAAGCGCAGCGCCATCTGAATGGTGCGTGGATCGCGCCAGGCGTTGACCTGCCCGAAGGTGGCATCGCTGTTGGTGTTGAGCCCTAGCCCCGGTCCGAGACCGGTGAAGCCGGCTCCAGTTCCCGCCCCGGTGGCATTGACGCCAGAGAGGCCCCAGATTTCGGGGTGGTTGAAGACGTTGAAGACCTCAAAGCGATAGACCAGCTTGAAACGCTCGGTGATGGCGAAGTTCTTGATGAGGCTGCTGTCGAGGTTCTGGATCCAGGGCAGGCGGAAGGCATTGCGGCCGGTAGTGCCGTACGTCCCATCAGCCGGTTCGATGAATGCGGACTGGTTGATCCATTGCGCACTATTCTGACCGGCATACGGATTGCCGGAGACATTGACGTACTGCGTGCCGGCGTTATAGCCATCGAGGTTTCCGTTCGAATAGATGGAGAACGGCATGCCGGAGTGGATGCTGAGGATGGATGTGAACTCCCATCCATTGACCAGCACGCCGAGCGCATGCTTCTGGGTGAAATTGGGCAAGTTATACACCCAATCGGTGGAAAAGACGTGAGTCTGATCATACCCCGCAGTCGCGTATTGGGAAGCGATGTTGAAGGGATTGTTAATCTGGTCGGAATCGTTATCGACGATGTCCATGGTTTTCGAGAACGTGTAGTTGAAGTTGCCCGTGAGGCCCTTGATGAAGCGTCGGCTGGCGCGGATCATGAGAGCGTTGTAGCGCGAGTAAGCGTTGGTCTCGACCGCTGTCAAATTTCCCCAGCCGCGGTAGGGGAGGAGCGCAGTGTACTGGTTGTTCGCGGCAGGGAGCGCATCGGGATTTTGCGTGGTGTAACCAGCGGGCAGGGCGTT
>CBAAAA010000313.1:0-6106 GCA_964658695.1 uncultured Solirubrobacteraceae bacterium
TGCCGCCATCAGGTATAGTCCGGACAGCACATGCAGCGGCATGTCCCAATTCCCAAAATGGTCCACGATGTAGGCCAGCACCAGCGGGCTCAGGATCCCGCCGACCTGTCCCGCCGTGTTCATGGTCGCGCTGAGCACTGCCGAATTCCTGCCGCCAAGTTCGATCGCTACCGCCCATGCCGATGCAAGCGTAAACATCGATGCCGCGCCTCCCAGTGAGATGAGAGAACCGGCCAGACGCCCGTTTGCAACTAGTGTTCCGGTCAGCATGGCCGCCGCGGCTAGAATGTAGGCGAACGCAGACAAACCGGAACGGCCCAGGCGCGGTCCGAATCGGCGTGTGAGCCAGTCCGTCGTGAGGCCGCCGCTGACATCCGCAAGAACGCTGAACAGCAAAGGTAAACCGGCAAAAGTTGCAAGTTCCACACTGGCCATGCCGCGCGATTTCGCGAGATAGGCCGGCAGCCACGTGATGAAAAAATAGAAACCGTATGTGTTCGCGAAGTATTGCAGACAGAGCGGCAGCAAGCCGGGCGTTTGCAGGACTTCGCCCCATCGAGCCTGGTGACCGGGCGGCAGACCGCGGCTGTTCTCAATCCTGTCTCGCTCTTCCGTATCGACAGCGGGATGATCGCGCGGCTCATCGCGAAACCATCTGGACCAGAGCAGCGCCCAGACGAAGCCGATGATGCCGAACAGAACAAAGATTATGCGCCAGGGAAAAAAGGTCGCGAGATAGGTCACCGCTATGGGCGTAAGTCCGCCTGACAGATGAGCACCGGCGAAGAAGACTCCCTGTACGCGCCCTCGTTCCCGAGCTGGAATCCAGCGTGTAAAAACCCGGGCAGCGGTGGGCCATGCTCCTGCTTCGCCAACACCAAACAGAAAGCGGGCGATGAGCAGGGCGACAAAGTGGAACGCGGCGGCGGTCATCAGTGTGAACGCCGACCACCAAAGAACTATGCGTGTGATGACAAGCCGGCTGCCGATGCGGTCAGCCCACCACGCCGTTGGGATCTCAAACAGCGCGTACGCGACCGTGAAAGTGCTGAACACCCAGCTCATCTGCACCCGGGTCAGATGCAGATCCCGCATGATGTTCGGAGCGAGTATCGAAATGCAAACGCGATCGAGGAACGTGAGCGCCGCCAGCGTTGTCGTGAATGCAACAACCCGGTAGCGAATGCGTGTCAAAGGACAGTATCGCTAACGCACCAGTTCCACCAGCGCCAAGCCCTGAGCAGACAGGACCACGGGAGTCGAGATGTCGGCTTCAGAGGCTGGACCAAGTGACGACTTTCTTCGGATCTCCACGGCTTGTGCAGGCGTCGGGCTGATCGGGCTGCCGAGGTCTTGCCAGGCCTTGAGTCCGGATGCGTGTGTAGGATCGACGATCCACCAACGATAACTCTTAAACTGGTTGCCGGCCTGAACATGGAATGTTTTCGGCGGAACGGCTTCGTCCGGCTCCGCATAATTCCATAGGGCCAGCAAGATACGGCCGTCCGCGGTTTGCGTCACCAGGGCATTCTCCGAAGGGGAGTCCATGCGACGGTCGCCCAATTTATGCAGCAGCTCAAACACATGAAAGACAGCCTTCGGGATGTTTCGCTCTGCAATGACGCCATAGCCTCCGTAGAAGGGAGTCTTAACCACGCCCTGCTCTTCGAAGACATCCGAGAAAGACCAGTAGGACATCAAATTTGACAGACCATCGCATTCCCGGATGTCGTTGGCCAGCCACGGACCCATGAAGGCGCTGTCGGTGACCTGCTGCTGGCTCATGTAAGTGGCGTTATATTCAGTCCAGAAGATAGGCGTGTTGGGAGCGGCGGACGCTTTCACCTGGTCATATACCTTCTTGGCTGAACGCGCCACCATGTCACGTCTGCTGATCGGCAGTGCCTTGCCGAACACTAGCGTCGGGTCTTCGTTGCCGTAGATGTGGGATGACACAAAGTCGAAAGGGATGTGCTGAGCGGTGCAATGGGCGATGAATGCGTCCACCCAAGCAGCCTGCGCAGTGGCTGGACCGCCTATGCGAAGCCGGGCATCGACCCCCTTCACCGCCTTGGCCGTTACATCATAAAGCGCGAAATATGTCTCCTGCTTCGGAGTGCCGTTCCAGAAGTCGATGTTCGGCTCGTTCCAAACCTCGAAATACCAGCTGCGTACTTCGGGAGCGCCGTAACGATCTTCCAGATGGCGGACAAAAGCGTCCACCAGGGCAGACCACTTACTCGGGTCTTTCGGCGGCGAAGGAAGCGGCTTGTACCAGAAGGGATGCGGAGTGAGATTCGCGGCCAGCTTGCGAGGCATGAAACTAAGCTCGACAAAGGGCTTGACGTGGTTTTCCAGCAGCCCGTCATAGATCTGGTCCACGTACGAAAAGTTGTAAATCGGCTTGCCGTCCTTATCCTCGTCGTAGACGCCGTTCTCATCGTCGAGTATGGCGTGGAACCGGATAAACTCGAGTCCCGTGACGCTGCGAACTGCGTTGAGATCCCGGCGATAATCCTCTCGGAGACTCAGGTTCGCGCGCCCGGATCCGAACATCTGCTCCCAGATGTGTGGAAAGGGATGCGATGCCGCCGAGGGATCAACCGTGATGGTCTCGGCAGTCGTTCCGGTCTGGGCCAGGCCCGCAAGGGGCAATAGCAAGCTCGACAAGGGCAGTAGCAATGCTAGGAAGAAGGCGGAGACGAAAGGAGCACGTTTCACTCGCTTAGGACGCTGTTCTTTCCTGTTTTTGTGACAGCAATTCCTCTCGGGCCACAGGAGTTGGAGAACGGTTGCTACACTCGCTTCGGACGCGCCGCACACCTTTGGCTCGCCTTTCCCATTTGACAGGAGGATCTTGAACTTGAAATTCGTAGCGTTCTTCATGCTGGTCTCGCTTTGCATGGCGGCCGAAGTTGATATCTACTCGCCGTCCGAAATACAGGGCATGACCGATCGGCTGGCGCACAAACAGGCTTCATTCAATTCCCAGGCTCTCAAACAGTACGGAAATCACTATACGATGCTGGCACATCGTGAGGCGACCGGGTCCTCGGAGGTACACGAAAAAGAATCCGACGTCTTCGTCATCACGTCGGGAGGGGCCACGCTGGTCACCGGCGGCGTCCTGGTAAAGCCGCACACCGAGAAACCCGGCGAGCTTCGCGGCGCTTCCATTTCGGGAGGCGAAAACCATGCCGTTATAACGGGAGACATCATTCACATTCCGGCTGGTCTTCCGCATCAGCTCCTTCTCGAAAAAGGCAAGCCGGTTACCTACTTTGTGGTGAAGGTTATCGATAGCAAATGACGGCAGCGTGGCTGCTGACGGGCTTGGCCGTGCTCGGCATCGTGATTGGATCGCTGCTGGGGCAGTCCCGTATGCTTTCATTGCACTTTGCCGCTGCCGGGGGCGGGCTGCTCTCTGGAATCAGCCTGTTCTGGCTGATCCCGGAGATCGCGCAAAGCAGTGGATTCTTCTCCGCTTTCTCCATTCCGCTGAGCCTCGCCGCAGGGTTGTGGTTTGCGGATCGAAAGCTGCTCCATGTCAGCCACTCACACCCCCTGCGCCATGGATTCGTGATGCCTCTGATCGCCGCGACCGGCCTTCACAGCACGCTCGATGGTTGGAGCATTCGGGCGTTTGACACTCAGGCTGTGGCGAATGTTGCGGTCCTGCTGGGTCTGGCTCTACATAAGCTTCCAGAAGGACTGGCGCTGGGATGGATCACCCGCAATTCCCTTCAGTCGACCAGACGCTCGATAGCGGTCTGTAGCAGTGCAGAGTTGTTGACCGTCGTCGGAGCCTGGATAGAGCCTAAGGTGGCGAGTTCGCGTCTCTCATTTTTTGGAACCAGCGCCTCCATCGCTGTGTTAATGCTAGTGGCGGGAAGCTTCTTGTTCCTCGGGTCGCACACCGTGATCGCCGACCGCAAGAAGCGGGGAATCGTCCCGGTATTTCTCTCGGCATTACTGCTGGCTGCAGCTTTAGCCTGGGTCAGGCACGCGGGACAATAATTATCTATGTGCATTCATGTATTTGCCTTCCGATGGAAGGACGGCGTCACCGAACAGGTGAAAGGGAAAGTTGTTGCCGGCATTCGTGATCTGCAGGGGCAGATCCCGGGTCTGCTTGAAACGTGGGTTGGAACAAACTTCTCAGTAAGGGGACAAGGGTACGAACTGGGCGGAGTCATGAAGTTCGTTGACCGCGCGTCGCTCGATGCTTACGGTCCTCATCCGGTACATCAGCAACTCACGAGCTGGTTGATGCCCTTAATCGAGCCGCTTGAAGTTGACTTCGAAGTCTAACCCGATCCGGGAATTATCTTTTGCCAGAACGCGTTCGATTCACGATACAGTCGCCCGGAATTGCCGTAGCTTTGGCGCTTTCGCTTCTGGTCGCGATATCCGAGTTTCTGATATGGCAGCAGTACGTGAAAACTTCCGACAGAGCCAGGCAAACTACCGGGTTGTTGATGGAAGTGAAAGACCTGATGACCGATGTCCTGGACGCGGAGAGCAGCGCAAGGGGAGTTCTTTCGTCAAACGACCGGAAAACGCTGGAACACTTCGCAAGCGCCAGCGCGGCCGCTCAGAGTAAATGCACGGAGTTGTCCAGCGTGAAGGGTGACTTTAAAGATCCCGGCGAACTACTGGTGAAGCTCTCCGGCTTCGCGTCTCAGCGCATCCGCCTGTTGCGAAATGCCGTCGAGAGACCGGGCGACAACTCAGTTGCCAGACAAGCTTCAATCGCCTCTGTTCAACTCGACGAGCCGCTCATGGAAGAAATTCGAGAGTTGCAGGCTCGAGTTCAATCCAACCTGCGGGAATCGTTAAGAATCAGGCGTGATCAGTCCCGCTCCTTGGCCCGAATCTCCGAATGGGTATCTACGATCGGATGCGCCGGAATCTTCGCGATCGTACTGCTGTCGCAAATGAGAATAAGACGCTTGGGAACCTCGCGTATGCGCCTGAACGAGGAGCTGGCGCTTGCCAACGAGGATCTGCGGCAGTTTGTTTACTCGGCCAGTCATGATCTGCAAGAACCGTTGCGTGTGCTGATGCTTTACTCGGACCTGGTGGAGAAAAACGTGGTGACGCAGCGCCCCGTGACCAAGGAGATCGCGCACCTGCGCGGGGCCGCCGTTCAAATGAGCGCTTTAGTTTCTGATCTGCTCAGCTACAGCCAGTTAGTCAGCGGCCTGAAGAAAAGCAATGCTCAATCAGATTTGCGAGTCGAGGCGGAGCGAGCGCTCGAAACTTTGCAAGCTTTCGTTCAAGAGACCGGGGCCGAGCTTTCGATTGGTGCATTGCCCACAGTGCAGATGGAAAGCTCTCATGCTTTATTACTGTTCCAGAACCTGATCGGCAACAGCCTGAAATACCGGACACCGGATACGGTTCCGAACATTCGCATTCTGGCCGAACAGGCTCCAGGGAAATGGATCGTCTCGGTTGCCGACAACGGAATCGGCATTGCCCCGGCTTATCACGGGCAAATCTTTGGCATTTTCAAGAGGCTGCACACCAGGACTGCCTATCCGGGGACTGGACTCGGGTTGGCAATCTGTCGCCGGATCGTCGAACGCTATGGCGGAGCCATCTGGGTCGAGTCGGAACTCGGGAAGGGAAGTAACTTCCGCTTCTCGCTGCCGGACGCTTCGCCGAGGTAGGAGCGACGGGGCGCATTAAGCTACTGGCGTATCGTGGAATTAATGCCATCCGTTTCGGTAGTCATTCCCAGTTGGAATCGTGCCGAATTACTCGCCTCCGTTCTCCAGAATCTGTCCGGGCAGACACGCCAGCCGGAGCAGTTGATTGTTGTAGATAATGGCAGCGCGGATGAAACCCCAGCCGTCTGCGCCCGCTTTGGAGTCCAGGTGATCCGGTTTGCGGAGAACCAGGGGTTTGCTCACGCCGTTAATGCTGGAATCCAGAAAGCGTCGGGCGAATGGGTGCTGATCCTCAACAACGATGTTGTTCTGAAGGCGGACTTTCTCGCAGTACTTCTGGCGACAGCCACGCAGGAAGGAGCGGCGTTTGCGGCCGGCAAGCTCCTGCAATCGTCGCAGGCTGACCACATCGACGGGACCTGGGACCTGTT
>CBAAAA010000314.1:0-6104 GCA_964658695.1 uncultured Solirubrobacteraceae bacterium
ATTCAGGGGAAACATCATTCCTACCGTCTGTTTCAGCCCGAATTCGGCCAACCTGTTGCAATACATGCCCAATCCGTCGCTGCCAGGCTTCCAAAACAACTCGAATAACCTGGAAGGCGTTTTGCCGATCCGGCAGAACCCCTGGGGCTTCAACATCGATCACAATCTCACCGATAAGCAGTCGCTCCACTTTACGATGTGGCGGGATAAGCAAACGTCGTACGGCGATAACAACGGGACAAAGCTGCCTTTTTCCAGTCCTTTGGCGGATAAGACTTACTATCCGGATCTGGGCACGGTGTTTATCGCCAACTACTCCAACACCATTACGCCAAACCTGGTCATAACAGCAGGCGCAAGCTGGCTCGGAGAACTGAATTTTCAACTCCCGCAGAGGACCGGAACCCAGCCCTCTCTTTACGCCGCCCCGGGCGCCCCGATCGTCCCGAACCTAAACTTTTCAGGGAATTTCTCTCCTACGCAACAGGGCTCGGCGAACACCAACTCGGTCAACCGCAAACTGGGCATTGTGCTCGAGAATAACTACCTCTGGATCAAAGGCAAACAGACGTTCAACATCGGTATCGAATACCGGCGGACTTATCAGGACGACAATGAGTGCCAAAATTGCGCCGGCAACTTCTACTTCAGCAACAATACGACTGCCGATCCCAACTACATAGCCAATGGTGACCTTTCGTCGACGGGTAACTCGTTTGCAAGTTTCCTTTTAGGTCAGGTAGACAATGCTAACCGAATCGGGACAATTGAAGAGCGGCTGCGGAACCGGGATTACGGCCTGTATGTGCAGGACGACATCAAGTGGAGTCCGAAGCTGACGTTCAATCTGGGCTTGCGCTGGGATATTATGCAGCCGTTTACCGAAATCGGCAATAACATCGTTTATTTCGACTCTAAGATCCCGGATCCCGCAGCGGATGGTCTGCTCGGAGCCGCCACGAAATTCGGCAACTGCGCAGGCTGTGCCGGAGTCGATCGTGCGGCCATTAAGTGGGATCACATCACGCCGCGCGGCGGATTCTCCTACCAGTTCAACCAGAAGATGGTGCTGCAGGGCGGTTTTTCCATGAACTTCCTGGACGGCGGCGCTTATGAGTATGGAACCAGTAAGGTCGCAGTGAACTACGGCAATCTGCTGGACGGCTCGACCACTTACAAAAGCACCGGAACGCCGACACCCGGTTTCGGCGATTGGGACACGAAGTCTCTTCCTTTGCCGGGCGCCACGCCATTCAGTCCCAGCCTTGGAACCGCATCGGCCATCAACGCGTTCGATCCGAATCGCGACGGGATCGCCCCGTATGCATTGGTTTGGAACATTGGAATTCAACGGCAGTTACCGTTCCAGATGTTCCTGAGCGCGAGTTACACGGGAAACCGCGGGAACCGCCTGACGTCGCAGCTGAATCCGATTAACCAGCTTAGCCCCAGTTACCTGCCGCTCGGGCCCGTCTTAGGCGATCTGGTCACTTCGCCGCAAGCCGTCGCTGCTGGAATCAAGATTCCTTACTCCGGTTTCGTCCAACAGTACGGCTCCGCCGCTACTGTCCTGCAGGCATTGCTGCCCTACCCGCAGTTCGCCAGTATCTTCAATAACTTTGACGATAACGGATCTTCGCTCTACAATGCTATGCAAATTCAGGTGGAGAAGCGCTACTCAAACGGCCTCAGCTTCCTGGTCGCCTACAGCCTCTCCCACATGCAGTCCAATACCAGTTCGGGATTCACGGCGTTCGCCGCGGCCTCGCTGAACAAGAATAACCAAAAGGCCGAATGGACGGTGGACAATAACGATCAGCCCAATGTGATCAATATCGCCGCCACTTATGAACTTCCCTTCGGCAAGGGCCGCAAATACCTGAACCGCGGCGGCGTGAGTAATGCCGTCCTGGGCGGCTGGCTGCTGAGTCCTTTATTGACTTACGCCAGCGGTACGCCGCTGCAGGTAACCGTTCCCGGCAATGCTCTCGGTTGCGGAAGCCCCTGCACCTCCAATCGCCCGAACATCGTTCCTGGCGTTCAGATGCAGTTCTCTTACAACAACGTCTATAAGGGTCTGCCGGTCTTGAACGCCGCCGCATTCAGCAATCCCGGCGTCTGGGCGCTTGGCGATGAACCGCGCTATCTTTCGAGCATTCGCAATCAGTTTCAATCCAACGAAAATCTTGCGGCTTCTAAAGTCTTTCCACTTGGCGAGCACGTCCATTTGAAGCTGGAGATGGAATATTTCAATCTGCTGAACCGCGTGAATTTCTCAGGTGCTCAGCCGAATGGTTGTACCATCGACACGACACTGACGGATACTAATTTCGGTAAATCCGTCAATTGTCAAGCCAATAACTGGAGGCAAGGGCAAGGCCTCTTACAACTTACGTTCTGACCTCTACACCCGGAACTTCCTTGTACGCGGAGTTCCGGGTGTTTCTCCTAATTAGCGGGTAAGTCCGTTGAGTGCGAAGCGGTCAGTTCGCGATAGCGTCTTGTTTCAGCCATTTCCTTCTCCGTCATTCCCCGCTTTCTGTATAACTGAGAGAGCATGAAATGGATGGGCGCATCTCGCGGCGCCAGTTCAGCGCTCTGCTCTAGTTCCGCTTGTGCCTTCTCCAACTCATCAAGGCGAAGGTAAGCCTTCCCGAGTGCCCGATGCATGCGCATATCTTGCGGTGCGATCTTCGCGGCCTCTAAAAGATACGATAAAGCCTCGTTATTCCGTTCTAAATCCACCAGCAGACTACCCACGTTCAGGTAAGGACCGGGGTCTTTTTTCGGCGAATCCGTCTGCCACGAGATGGCCGTGTGAAATGCGCTGATGGCTTCGTCGTTCCGATTCAGCCCCTGATAGGCGAGGCCGAGATTATCCTCGGTCTTTACGCTCTTCGGGTCGAGTTTTAAGCACTGCAGGAAGAGAGCAGCAGCTTCGTCAAAGCGATTCTCGTTGTACTTGGTGCGGGCCAGATAATAAAGCACCTGAAAGTTGCCAGGATTCCATTCGGCCGACTTTGTAAACCACTTATCCGCATCCGGATAGTCCTTCAGCAAAACGTAATCTCCGGCCACAGTCTCCAGGTCATAGGCGCTCGGCGCTTTGTACTTCGCACCTTCGGTATATTCGGCCAGCGACTCTTTGGCACGCTGTTCCTTGAAGAGAATGTAGCCGAGAAGATAGTGGAAGTCGGCCGAATCTTTGTGATTTTCGAGATAGGCCCTGGCCTGTTGTTCTGCTTCTGTATATTTCTCGCTTTCAACCAGGGCCCGGATCTCCGCGAGTGGAGTTACTGCTGCAGTTTGTGCGCCGGCTGAGCCGCGAGGGAGTAAGGCTGCGGCTAGCCCAGACAAAAGCGATCGACGAAACACCGGTTTACCGCGGCTCCTCTACCTTGAGAATCTGATCGGGCTGAACGTCTTTCAGCGTCTGTACGCTCCCGCTCGGCCAGCGTATTTCAAGCTGCTTCACGACGCTCGCTTGTCCCAAACCAAAGTGGAGGCGCTTGTCACTGGAGGAAAGATAACTGCTGGCCGTGGTGACCGTGGCAAACTGCGCCTGTCCGCCAGCCTCAATCTTCACTACGGCTCCAATTGCATCGCGGTTGCTCTTGTGTCCGGTCAGGTGCAGCGTAAGCCAGTGATTTCCTCCGCCGCTCTCGTTGTGCAGAATGTAAGCGGCGCCGCCGTTGGTCGTCACGACGGCATCCACGCGGCCGTCGTTGTCGATGTCGCCGGTCGCGAGTCCCCGGCCTACCCAGCGCTGCTCAAAGACGGCGCCGGACTTCGAAGAGACGTCTACAAAGGTCTTCCCGGATTGATTGTGCATCAGAAGCATCGGCTCACGATACCGGAGCTGCGGATTGGTCTTCTCGATGGTATCGAGATCGTGGCCCTGGGCGATCAGCAAGTCTTTCCAACCATCATTGTCGTAATCGAGGAACCGAACTCCCCAGCCGGAATGCATCAAGGTAATCTGGCCCAGGCCCGACGACGGCGTCACATAAGCGAAAGCGCCATCCTGAGTGTTGCGATAGATGGCGTATTTCTGATTCGCCAGGTTGTCTACCACGATGTCCGGAAACCCATCATTATCGTAGTCCGCGAAGTCGGTTCCCATGCCGGCATACGTCTGCCCGTCTTCGTCGACTGCAACCTGGGCGAGCAGTCCGCCTTCTTCGAATGTGCCGTTGCCTTTATTGCGGTAAAGAAACTGCACCATGGAGTCGTTGGCTATAAAGATGTCGGTGTGTCCATCGCGATCGTAGTCGGCGACTGCGATCCCAAGTCCTTTGCCGGGTCTGGAGAGCCCGAGCTTCTCCGCTTCTTCCGTGAAATGTCCATTGCCGTCGTTGTGAAAGACCAGCGGAGAAATCGGCCGAAAAGTGTCCGGATGGCAATAGGCTCTGCCTCCCTTTGTGTGTTCACCACAGTAGATGTCATCGAAGTCCCAAGTGAGATAGCGAAGAACGACGAGGTCCAAAAGCCCGTCGTTGTCGAGATCTAACCAGGCTGCGCTGGTGGACCAGCCGCTTCCGCCAACGCCGGTTTTCTCCGTGACGTCGCTGAAGGTTCCATTTCCGTTGTTCCGGTAGAGCTTGTTACCGCCGTAAGCAGTGACGTACAGATCTTCGTACCCGTCGTTGTCGAAATCGCCGGCCGCTACTCCCATACCGTATCCGACACCATGCAGCCCGGCTTTTTCTGTCGCGTCCTCGAACGTACCGTCAGCTTTCTGATGATAGAGCCGGTTCCACGACTTCGGTCCGTTCTTTTGCGGGATGGTTCCCTTTGGCGTCGGGTCTTCGATGGGAGCGCCGTTGACCAGGAAGATATCGAGACGGCCGTCGTTGTCGTAGTCGAACAGCGCTACGCCAGAGCCCATGGTTTCGATCAGATATTTCCTGGACGTGTGATCGGCTACGCCGGTGAAGTGAAGACCAGAAACGGCAGTGATGTCGGAGAACCTTCCTGACTCCGCGCTGCCTTGTTCGCGACCGATCGCTTCGATGGCGCAGACTATCAGGACGACAAAAACAGCGCGCTTCAACTTACCTGGGTTCCTCGATCGTTGTGTAACGATTCAGTGTGAGATCGGTGATCACCTGTTCGGACTTGCCGCCTGGCCAACGAGTGACAATACGGTCAATTTTGCGACACGAACCCAATCCAAAGTGTAAGCGGGGATCATTTCGCGAAATGTAGCTCCCTCCGCTTCGGACGGATTCGGTCTGCTTAGCACCGCATGCTTCGACGGTGACAGTCGCGCCAATTGCATCCCGGTCGCTCTTGGTTCCGCGGAGCGAAAGACCGATCCAAGAGCCGCTTGATGCCGTGTCATTCCTTAAGAGGACGGGCGTGCCTGAGATCGGAAGTACCAGCAAGTCCATCTTTCCATCGTTATTGAAGTCTCCGGCGCATCCCCCGCGGTAGGAGTTGTTCGGCTTTTCGGGGTAGGAGTAGACCAATGAGGAATGGCCGCGTGCACTCTGAAAGATGGTGATCGGTTCGAAATACTCCTTGTCGCCCGGATAGACGTGGCCGTTCGCGGTCCAGAAGTCCCGGGTTCCGGAGTTGTCGAAGTCGGCCAATCCACAGGCCCAGCCGAGGTAATTGAAGGTTGCGCCGGTCAAGCCTTCGGAAGAGGCGATCTCTTCATAGACTCCCGATTTATCTTGGCGGAAGAGCGGGAAGTAGTCTTTCTGAAAGGTAGTTGTCAGCAATTCGGATTGTCCGTGCTGCGAATACTCGCCGACCGTTACGCCCATATTCGATTGAACACGGCCATCGGCGTTGTAAGCCACTCCTCGATCGAGCGCCGACTCCTTGAATTTTCCGTTTCCCTGGTTCAGAAACAGGCTGTTTGGGTCGGAGTCGTTAGCCACAAAGATGTCGAGTTTCCCATCGTTGTTGAAGTCGCCGGTCACCGGGGTAAATCCATGCGCCGCAGGAGCAGCACCGATCCCGGACGTGACCGTTGCATCTGAGAATGTGCCGTTCCGTTCATTGTGGTAAAGCACATTCCGCCCCGCTTGCAGACCGATGGGACCGCAAAAAACGTGCTGCTCCGAGTACTCACAAACGGGTGGGGGTCCGAGGAG
>CBAAAA010000315.1:0-6037 GCA_964658695.1 uncultured Solirubrobacteraceae bacterium
CGGCCGAGCACCCCGGCAGGGTTGTCATCACAGCTATTTCAACGATTTACCGGAGAAATGGAATGGCGGGGCAGGTGCATTCGTTTACACCGTGATGGCACAAGTAAAGAAATTCTTCGGGCAGCTACTTTCGGTGATTTGGCTGCTGAGCTTACCGGCGGCGGCGGCCGATCTTACGTTACGGCCGGCGACTGTCAACGCCTGGAACGAGTATTTGCGACGGACGCAGGCGCGGGTTGAAAACGAGGCACCTCTCAAAACGGCGGCGGAACGTTCCCCGCAAGTAAAGGTGGTACCGGCCGCCGGCAACGGCATAGTGACGGTGCCGAACGGACTGATTCATGACTGGGTCGGGACCACATTCGTGCCCAATGCGACGTTGGCTCAACTGTACGCGGTCATTCACGATTACGACCATTACAAAGACATTTACACCCCGTCGGTAATCGATTCCAAGGCGCTGGCGACCGGGGACAAGACGGAGACCTTCTCGATGGAATTATTCCGGAAGGTCCTGAACATCTCGACGGCGATTGACGCTGACTACGCGAATAGGCAGGTGACGATCACGGGCGACAGCGGATACATCATCACCCGCAGCACGCGCATTCAGGAGGTCCGAAACTTCGGCGAACAGAGCGAAGCGAAACTTCCGGCGGATACCGGGAGCGGATTCATCTGGCGGATCTGCAGCATTCTTCGCTATCAACAGGCGGATGGCGGGGTTTACCTGCGGCTGGAGGCGATTGTGCTGAGCCGGGACATTCCGCATGCGGTGCGCTGGGTGGCGAACCCGGTGGTGAATCATCTGTCGCGCAACTCTGTAGCCGCTACACTGACCCAGACGGGTGAAGCGGTTCAGACGCGGTCGGCGAGGCTCGCGGGTGACGCCGTTGCCCAAGCTCGCTGACATCGGTTGGCAGAAGACTCCCGGGTATGAATTCAACTGCGGCGACCGCCGACTTGAAGGGTCACCAGGAACGCTATGCGAGGCCCAGCGATGGTGCCCGAAAGGCCGGAAGCGCTGAATAATTGCGAGACTTCTGTTCCAGCCCAGCGTCCGAATGAACGATGAGAACTGAGCGTGGTGTCTCGGCATGATTATCTGCCTTTTAGAAAGGAGATCGATCAGGGCTTCTAGGGGGAACAAGCATCATTTTTGGACTGCTACTGGTTTGAGGTTGCTTATCGTTCTTACGGTTATTCAGGAGTTCCTCCAGTTTGGGAACGAGGCGGCGCGCGATCTCTGCATGTCCTTCTCCGGTCAGGTGGCTGTTCACTACGAAATAGAGGTCTTCCGGCTTTCGCATTTTGCTGAGAGGGTGGAGTAGATCGATGTAAGCGGCGGCTCCTGCCTGATTGGTGAGTTGTTCGATGCGGCTGCCGAAAGCGTAAGGGTCGAAGTTGGCGGGGTGATTCCGGGTGCTCAGGAGGGCAGCTTCGATGCGGGAGGGAATGGCCATGATGACCAGCGGGACGCCACGTTGGCGAAGGCGGGCGGTCATGTCGGTAAGCAGCACCTGCAACTCATCGAAGCGGGCGTTCCAGTATGCGGAAGAGGGGTTCTGGAAGAAGCTTCCCTTGTCGCCGTAAGTAACGTAAGCATTGATGAAGCGGTCGGTGTCTTCGAAGATATAGTGCTGGGCCACCTGCGAACTCCGGCTGTCGTGGATGAGCAACTGGCGGACACGCTGCAGCGCGTTCTGTTGCTGCCGCGAGGGCGGGTCAGGGGCGCTCATTTCAGCGCTGTTCCGGCGTGCAAGCTCTTGCGGTCCAATTCTGACTTTCAGGTCGTCGAGCGCGAGAGAATAGACGACGACGTCCGGGTCGAGCCCTAACACTTCAGGGAGGCGGCGATAACAGGCGAGAGGGCCCATCATGCGAACGCCGAGATTCTCGATCTGCACGGGACGGTGGAGATAGCTGGCCAACGCTTCTCCGGTTCTAGTTGCAAACGTCTGTTCGTACGGGATGTAGAGTCCCTCGGTAGTTGAAGAGCCAAGTAGAACGACGCGAAGTGTCCCGGCGGGCTTGGGTCCGCAGGGCGCACTGGTCCGGTAGCCGCATTCGTTGTAGCGCGCGGTGATCCAGGGACCTTCAAACGCCTTTTCGGTGGTAGCGCAGTTAGGCCGGAAGCGAAGACCAATCTGAGAAGCCACCAGGCAACCAGTGTCTTCTTTCTCCGGCCAGAACATACGGGCACAGATTTCGCTGGCGCCGAACATTAACAGGGCTGTCAGCCATGCGAGCGAGGGCATCAAAACCCAATCACGTGGGGAGTACGTCGCTCGCCCTAATACTTGGGGCATGAGCTCGCCGATATCACAACATCACGCCACTCAAGCTAGCACTTTTCGCAATGCTGTGGTTTGGCCTTGTTGACTGACTATCTCGACGCTGGCCAAGGGAGCTACCGGCGAAGAAATTTTCTGGTGGCTTCAGCCGTGGTGTAGACCTCGCCATCGATCAGCAGCCGGCCGGTGTACGCACCCCCGGGACTCTCGAACTCCCAGGCTATGGTGTGTCCTTGATGCGACAGCTCGGCCCAACGGGATTTCTTGGAATCGTTTTGCTCAACCCAGACCCGGTTGTGCTCGTCGGTGAAGGTTCGGAGGCGAGAGTGGCCGAGGCGTTCGGTCCAAGTGCTGATGTCAGTGAAGGTCGACATGGTGGCATGTTAGAACATGGGGAACCTGATGACCTGCCGGATCTGCAAAGTGAAGATGACGGAACTGAAGGGTCATATCTATCACAAGCAGCGGAAATTCAAGTGCCCTTCATGCGGCCGCCACCGAATGCAAAAAGCAAAGAAGTGACGGCCTGCAGTTAGACGTTCAAATCAGTCCCCGTAGCGGACCAGAGCGGGTAGAGAGCTCGTGTGGCGAAACGGGTAATCGATTTTTTACTGAAACGATTGTCCGTTCGTCCTCACTAATCAGGAGTGAGCCACTTGGAAGAATGGCCGCGGTGTGAGTAAGGAGAACATCGTGTTTTCATCTCGTCGGATGCAGAGCTCGCTTACTGTGGCTGAGCGGGACGTGCTGGCCTGGTATGGTCTTGAACGAGCAAGCGCGGGCACTTTCGGACAGGATACGGGGCGAGATCATCGTTATGAAACATATGCGGGTGCGTCAGAACTTTCCGGAGATCAGCAGACGGCTTCCGGAAGCGCTGCCTTCCTGATTGATGATTGCCCGGAGATTCCGTAAAGGATCTTGCGCCCGCAAGTTGGCGAAGCGCGTAAGATTCGATTGATGGGAATCCGAGGCTTCCGTGTTCTGTTATTTGCGCCTTTGGTGTTCGCGGTCTGGCACCCGGGCGCCGGTTGCCAGACAGTCGCCAGCATACGCACAAAACAGACGACGCTGGAAATGCGCGCTGAAGAGGATGGCCCGCGGATGCTAAGCATAGGAGGCGGCGCGGACCAGACTTGGCCTGATACCGCCCGGGAACATTTGATCGATTCAGTGATCGTTCACGGACAGTCCGTCCCGGTCCACTGGAAATTCAATCGCCAGGCGAGTAGCATCGATAGCCGCCGTGTCGCTTATGTATACGACTGCGAAGCACCTAAGCTGGAACTGGTCTGGGAATGGAAAGCTTCTGACGCCGAGGGGCCAGTAGAGCACAGAATCCGTATCGAAAACCTGGAAGGCGACACAGTATGGATCCCGATGCAGGAAAGCTTCGAGTTTAATATCCCAGTCTCTCCATCGGTCGACTTACAGCAATTTCACGTTGAAAAAGGAGCGGGCAAACCGTCAGAAGAAGGAACTCATTTGAGCTCTGTCCCGGTTGGGTATCACTGGATAGGTGAATCCAGTACGTACGCACATCCTCGGGAGGGCGAGGCGAGGGAAATCATTCCATTTCTGGCGATCGAGAAAACGGATGGCCAGCGAAACGGCTGGTATGCCGGGATCGAATTCAGCGGCCGAACAAGGCTGACAGTTGACCGTAATGATGTCGACTTACGCGGCGCAATCGGACTGAACCCAGACCCTGGGCCCTTTCGCAGCCGCTTGGCGCCGCACGGGAGTTTCGAGACGCCGACGGTGTTCGTCGGTGCATTCTCAGGTGACGCAGATGTGTTGGGAAACACGCTGCGGCCTTGGGTACGGCGGGTTCTGGGCAATCCGCGCGCCTGGCAAGATCCGAATTTTCCTCTGTTGACGAGTAACAGTTGGGGAAGCGGAATGCAGGTGGATGAGGCGCTGGCGCTGAAGATGATTCGTGATTCCGCCGAACTCGGGCTTGAAATGTTCCACATGGATGCGGGCTGGTTTCGTGGTGTCGGGGACTGGTACCCGGATCCGAAGAAGTTTCCGCGCGGTCTCGCGAGCGTAGCTGACGATGCTCATCGGCATGGCCTGAAGTTTGGGCTCTGGGTAGATTGGACACAGGCGGCGCTCGGGAATGAAACGGGAGCGCTCAATTTACGCGATCCCAGAACACATGACTGGACGGTGTCGGATTTGTCTGCAAACTGGAAGCCTGAGGCGTTCAAAGGTCAGACCATCGACATCGGGGATCCGGGAGCACACGAATATGCGAAACGCGAGACTGCCCGAATCGTGGACGCGTATCAATTGGACATGCTGGAGCACGATGGCTATCTCGTAGCGCAGGGTTGCGTGAGAGATGATCATCCTCATGCCGTCCTGGACCCTTCGAGAACGTCCATCACGGAGTCGGACGGATCGTACTTTGTTCTAAGCTCCAACTCGACGGATGTCAGCTATCATGCGACCCGTGCTTATTACGACATTTATGCCGATCTGAGACGGAAGCATCCCAATCTGCTGTTGGAAATTTGCAATGACGGTGGGCGGATGGTTGATTTCGGCAGCGCCGCGCACGGCGATTACTTTTCGATTACAGACAGTTACGATCCAGTATCGAATCGACGGGCATTCTATGATGCAAGTCACTTACTGCCGGCTCCGATGCTCGAAGCATATGTAGCGAAATGGCCGGCACCAAAGATCGAGAATTTCCGCTACATGTTACGAAGCGGTATGCAGGGTTGGATGACAATCATGCAGGACACGAACGCGTGGACGGAAGAAGAACGTACCGCGGCGAAAGACGAGGTGAGGCTTTATAAAGAAAGGCTGCGCGAACTCATCCGGGATGCGGACGTTTATCACGTCGCTCCACGTCCGGATGGCGTTCACTGGGATGGAACGGAATTGTTCGATCCAAGCCACGGCAAAGGAGTGATCTACGCTTTCCGCGGCTCGGGAACAAGCCAGGAAGAGCACACTTATCAGCTCAGAGGGCTTGAGCCGAATAAGAAATATCGACTGTTGTTCCATGATCACAGCGCACCTGACCGGTTGGTGACTGGCCGGGATCTCACGACGCGCGGAGTTACTGTAAGACTCGTTAGTCCAAATAGTTCGGAGCTGGTGTTTATTGAAGCAGGTCATTGAGCAGACCAGTTCGATGCCCGGTCAGCTTTTAACTGCAACTAAGCTCTCGATCAAAGGTCGAAGATCAGCCAGGTCTTCGGGGCGGCAGTTTGTCAGTGGCGGCCGAACCGGTCCGGCAGGTTTGCCCAGCATCTCCATTGCGGCTTTCATGGCGGCGACTTCGTATCCGCGCGACCGCTCGCGAAATGCATAAAGCGGGTGGACATAGCGGTTCACCAGTTGATTCAATCGATCGAAGTCGCGCGCCAGCCCAGCCTCGGCGATATCGAGGGAAAGCTGCGGGGAAAGGTTGGAGATACTCGAAGTGTAGGCTTGTACGCCGATAGCGAAATACCCGGGAGCGCAATCATCGCCGAGTCCGCCAAACCACGCCTGACGGTCGCCGTTATAGCTCATGATTCGCTGCAGCCGGCGTATGTCGCCTTGTCCATCTTTCCAGCCGACCAGAGTAGGAATGAGGTCAGACAGGCGCGCCACCATTTCCGGAGTAAAGACCGCCCAGTCACGGCTGTAAATTATGATGGGCAACGATGTAACATCCGCAATCGCTTTGTAGTAGGCAAACAGCCCGCGCTCGGGACTCAGCACATAGTACGGCGGCA
>CBAAAA010000316.1:0-6029 GCA_964658695.1 uncultured Solirubrobacteraceae bacterium
GCGGCCAGTGTTCCGGTCGAGCACCGAAATCATGCTGCTCACGACGTCGCTGCGGGTGGATCCCACTGGACAGGCTCATGTCCCCGGCAATCTCGATGTATGGCGTACGCTCTTCATCAAGCATCCACACGGCAAGTACGACGGGAGGCTGACGCGCTCGGCTTCATCCTGGCGCTATCCCGACGACCTGATCGAAGCCTTATTCGGACTGAGTCGAAAAACCGCTGATAATGACCCGCTGAAGATCTTCCTTGCTCTGAATGACGTAGAGCGCGGCCGTGCGCAACCGCTGTCAGTGGATTTAACCGCCCGGCTGATCAACGATTTTCATGCTTATGGAGACCAGTATCAAATCTTTGCTGAAGCCCCGAGTCTAAGCGAGGCTTCAATCAACAACTATTTGTCCCTCTGTTCTGAACTGGCCTCTGAACATGATGCTCTGCTGCGCGCCAATTCGGCCGGAATGTTGCAGTCTTCCGTCGAGATCTGGAAGATTTTGTCCCGGCAGGGAGCAATAGCGCCGGATTCGGTAGACGCCACATTCTCGAAGCTTACCCAGACGTTTGCTCATGCCAGGAACGAAGCTGACCTCTTCCTGGCGGGACGTAGCGTCATCACAACGCTTTTGACCGCGGCACACAGTGACGCTGGATCTTCTTACCAGGCACAAATGGTGGACTTGCTGGTCGGAAAGGTCAGGCCAGCTGAGAACGAAGTACCCTCCACCGCTGAGACCTTTCTGCGGATGTTCGATGCTCAGCACTTGATTTCTCTCGACGCCTTATTCACCGCCTCCGATCACGCCGGGAAAGGTTCGATAGACAAAAAGACGGCGAAGGCGATCGATGACCAGTTGAACCGGATGCAGGAGACGGAGACCTTGCACGCCTCAGCTTCGCGGGAAGAAAAAAGCTCGCTGGCACAAGGGTACTGGAGTGACCGGCACATCGATCAGGAGCGGAAGTTCGACTTAGACGCGCTGGTGAAGGCCGGTGAGAAGAAAGACAGCAAGGGTTTATTGGCAGCGTTTCTACGGGATACCATGGTCGGCCTTGTTTATTGTTACTATGCCCCGCCTGGAGCCGAAGCCCTGCTCACAAATCCGATGTTCGTCCGTAACCATGATTTCATCGGGCCCGAGAGTGCCCCCGCCCTTTGGCATGCAACGGAAGTCTCGGGAAGCGGCTGGCCGGCCAATAGTGGCGGACACCTGACAGGATCGTTAATTACGTTGCCCTACGCTCTTGCAGAGGCCGAACAGAACTTTCTCAGCCCAAGAAAAGAGCAGGCGCTCATCTGGGCTGATCTGGTTCCTCAAGTCATCATGAACGTCACCGTCACCCGTTGGCGCAACGTTTCAACGGAACAAATTCGCTGGGTGGCGCTGCACATTCAGCGTGGTGAGAATTTGCTGGCGGCTTCCGCGCTTGACCCATCTCTTGCGCCGCGGGTGATGGAATCGCTCGAAAGCTTTATGACTCCGGTTGAAGTGGAGCGAGTTCAGGCTCACTTATTGCGTGGCGACTTCGATGGCGCCGTCGCGCAGGCCCCCACGTCTTACCTCTACGCGCTCGCAGACGATCCCAAGCTGAAAGACAAGGCGCCAGACGTCACTCTGCTTCAGATCGCGGCTCTGGATGCGCGGCACGATCCTAAACTCGAACCCGCCGTCATCGCGGCTACTTTCGGGACGCCCAAGCCGACCCTGACGCACTCCTTTCAGCCTCGACTGCTTTACTTGCGAACCTTTCCCGCTCTGATGGGCTACTCCAGCCGCCTGTTGGCAGAAACCTGGGAATCAAATAATCTCTATTACGCTGCGCTGGCCGATCAGGTTGGCGTTCCCGCTGACCAACTCGAGTCGTCGGTCCGCGAGTGGAACCGGGCTGCCATCGAAAACATCTTCGCTACGCACCTGGAGGACTGGCCTGCCTTGATCCGGTCTTTGCGAACCACCTCCGAAGGTGTGCTGCACAAAACGTCTCAGCGGGCGGCAGTGGATATCTCTAAAAACTAAAATGGCTAACTTGAGGAAGAGCTATCGCCTGATCGCCGGAGCCCTGACGGCACTGGTAACCGCCGGAGTCTGGCTTTACGCGCAGGACCAGACTACCTTTCGCGTGAAAGTGGACATGGTCGTCCTTGGCTTTGCGGTACTGGATCAAAAAGGCAAGTATGTCAACGGACTAAAGCCCAAAGATTTCAAAGTCTATGAAGACGATATCCCCCAGAAGCTGGCGACCTTCGCGGAAGGCAGCCACGCGCCCCTCCAGGTACTGGAGAATGGCGAGACCAGGCCGCTTCGGCTGGATACCGGTGAGGATGGCGATGCGAACGGAGCCAACGTCGTCGATTTGCGATCTGGCGGAACCGGCACCAACGTTTTTGTGCTGTTTGACACCAGCAATTACATGTACCGCGGTTTTGTCTATGCCTCGGACGCGATCGCCGATTTCATTCGCGGACTGGATCGGGCAGACTCAGTGGCGGTGTACACCTATAGCCGCAACCTGAATCGCGTTGTGCCCTTGAACCGGGACCGTGGAACTGCCATCGCCGGACTTCGTAAAGCCGTGGCAGGAGACGATTCAGCGCTCTACAATTGCCTCTTGCTGACCTTGCGGGACGCCGCCACGGTTCCTGGACGCAAGGTTGTCATCGTATTCTCGAACGGTCCCGATAATGCAAGCATGGTAGCGCCCGATGACGTCCGCGCGGTGGCTGAAGATGAAGGGATTCCGATTTATGTTATCTCCACGAACGAGGTGAACAAAGATCCTATCTCGTCGAACATCTTCAAGCGTATCTCCACCAACACGGGCGGCAAGAGCTACTTCGCTAAGACCTGGCAGAAACAGGTCGAAGCGTTTGAATCGATTCGCGAGGATCTTGGAAACAGCTACACCGTTACCTACTATCCGCAGCCGAATCCAAACGAGGGCTTTCGGGCCATTCGAGTGGAACTGTCTTCTGAAGCCATGCGAAAGTACAAGATTCGTGCGCGACCAGGATACCGTCCTCAGCGAGGCCTTTGATCCGGTAGTATTAGCACCTTCCTTGTCACGAGCCTGTAACATCACCTTGCTATTTCTAAGTGAGCGTAGATACACATGGCGACAGCGGCAGCGGCACCTAAACCCACAAACCTTTTAGATTCGAAAATCACGAAGAATCCAGGCCGGATAGGCATGCTGCTGTTCGGCGCTGTCCTGGTCATCGGCGCAATTTACGCCGGTTGGCATCTGATTCATGACTTGGCGGACGTTCACCCAAGTTCATCTCTGCCCTTTTTGCTTCTAGGCCTGGCACTGCTGATCGCTTTAGGATTCGAATTCGTAAACGGATTTCACGATACCGCGAATGCGGTCGCGACCGTGATTTACACCCACTCCCTAGAACCGCATATCGCGGTTGTTTATTCAGGAGCTCTAAACTTCTTGGGCGTGCTCTTTTCGAGCGGCGCCGTCGCCTTTGGCATCGTGTCACTGCTCCCGGTCGAACTGATTTTGCAGGTGGGCAGCCAGGCTGGTTTTTCCATGGTGTTCGCGTTGCTCGTTGCGGCGATCATCTGGAACCTGGGCACCTGGTACTTCGGCATTCCCAACTCAAGTTCTCATGCACTCATCGGCTCCATCATGGGCGTGGGTCTCGCCAATCAGCTGATGGCGTCCCAACACACCGGCACTTCGGGCGTTGATTGGGCTCAGGCCTTGAATGTCGGTGAGAGTCTCCTGTTTTCCCCGTTAATCGGCTTTGTCTGTTCAGGACTTTTGCTCCTGCTGATGAAGGTTGTGGTTCCGAATAAAGAGCTGTATCAGGAACCGAAGTCCAACCAGCCGCCTCCGTTCTGGATCCGTGGCCTTTTGATGCTCACCTGTGGGGGCGTCAGCTTTGCGCACGGCTCTAACGATGGTCAAAAGGGCATGGGCCTGATCATGCTGATTCTCGTAGGTACTGTTCCCACCGCTTACGCGCTGAATCATGCCGTCGGTTATAGCGAAGTACAAACCTTCGTCGCGGTCTCGACTCACACCAAAGGCGTGTTGGATCACTACGTGCAATCTGGTGTCGGGGCGCCTTCCGACCCTCGCAAAGAACTGGAAAAGTACATTAGTGCGAGGAAATATCAACCGGACGTGATGCCTTCTCTGAGCGCCGTTACCGACAGCATCAGCAGGCAGATCGAGACATATAAGAGCCTCGCGAAGGTCCCGACCTCGCAGACGAACAACGTCAGAAACGATATGTATCTGGCGGCGGAAACGCTTCGATTAATCGAAAAGCAACATGCGGTCCAGTTCAGTTCCTCCGACAACGCGGCGATCTTGAATTACAAGAAGCAGTTAGACACTGCCACCAAATTTATTCCAGATTGGGTGAAGGTTGCTGTGGCCCTGGCGCTCGGCCTGGGCACGATGGTGGGCTGGAAGCGCATCGTGGTGACCGTAGGCGAGAAGATTGGGAAAACTCATTTGACCTACGCCCAGGGCGCCGCCTCTGAATTGATAGCCGCCGCGACCATCGTTGCCGCCGATCGCTTCGGTCTTCCAGTCAGTACCACTCACGTTTTGACTTCCGGCGTAGCTGGGACCATGGCGGCCAACGGTTCAGGACTGCAAGTTTCAACCGTTCGAAACCTGGTGCTTGCCTGGGTCCTGACCCTGCCCGCCTCCATCACGCTGGCCGCCTGCTTGTATTGGCTGTTCCGCCACTTGGCTTAAGCAGAAGATAGCTGGTGTGCGTTACGTGATGTGCTTCAGCTAATCTGTGTTACGTGGTCCGGTGCACCGGCAGCGGACCAAACGCCTGCCCGGTCGGCATGACCTGAATGACATTCACATTCACATGGGCCGGTCGCGTGGCCACCCAATGGACTGTCTCCGCGATGTCCTCGGGAGTCAGTGGTTCCGCACCTTTATAAACGTTCTCCGCCTTCTTCTCGTCGCCTTTAAACCGAACCTGGGAGAACTCTGTGCCGCCAGCCAGACCGGGCTCGACATCCGTCACGCGAACATTGGTGCCTAGCAGGTCGGCGCGGATGCTCAAACTAAACTGGCGTACAAACGCTTTTACGCCGCAGTACACATTGCCGCCCGGATAAGGCCACTCCGCGGCTGTCGATCCGAGGTTGATAATGTGTCCGCGCTTGCGTTCCACCATCCCTGGTAACAGTAGCCGTGTGCAGTACATGACGCCTTTGATGTTCGAGTCCACCATCGCATCCCAATCATCAAGATGGGCGGACTGGGCAGGATCGAGACCCACCGCTCCGCCGGCGTTATTTACAAGCACATCCACCGCTGCCAGATTGCCCGGAAGACTCCCGATGGCCGCCTCCACCTCGCTCCGTTTCCCCACATCAAACGAAAGCCCGTGAAACGACGGTCCCAGCTGTTTCGCGAGATCTGCCAACCGGTCCTTCCTGCGCCCTGTTCCAATGACTGTCGCTCCCTCTTTCAGAAACCGGCGCGCGATCTCAGTCCCGAAACCGGCGGTTGCGCCCGTGACAAAAACAATCATGTCTTCAGCCTGTCACACTGACGAAACCCGCGCCATCGGTTATGGTACGCATGGTCACTTGATGTTACTGCTGTGCTAGGCTGAGAGCGTTCCCGGCCTCTTTCACCGCGAGCGTCGTGTTGCGCGCAAGCCGAGACTTTTTTCTCATGTCATTGCAGGTTTTCTTGCAAGCTCAATTGCTCGGTTCCGAAGATTTCCTGGCGGCCCAGTCCCCGGCGGATCAGGACGATACCGCGAACTTTGCGGGCCGCTCCGCCTGGCTGAACCTCATCTGCGAGATTTTGCCGCGAGCGCTGCTGGCCGAACTGAAGCTTTCAAAGATGCTGCTCGGCTCCAGTAGTCCCGAACAATTCTTTCTCGTGTTGGCTGAAGAAGAGATCCCGCGCGCCAATTCGTTTCTAGAAGCGGCGGCCACTGCCATCTCCTCGCTATCCCGTCACAAACTGCGCCTGATCTGGGTAAGCACTGAAAATCTTGGAACTTGGCCAATTGCGCGGAAACGCCTGGAA
>CBAAAA010000317.1:0-6014 GCA_964658695.1 uncultured Solirubrobacteraceae bacterium
GAGCAGCGATGCCGTCATGGGTCACGCCGGTGTGTCTGGAAAGGCAAAACTGCGCGCTTACGATAAGCTGACCGGCAAGGTTGTCTGGGACATTGATTTGCCGGCCGGCGCAACGGGCGGACCCATCACTTATTTGTCGAATGGCAAACAATATCTGGTCTTGCCTGTCGGCGGAAAAGCGTACGGAGCCGGATGGTTGGCTTTGACTCTTCCCTGATCGATAACGCCAATGCAAAGAAGGTCTTCAAAACTTAGCGTGCTTGTCCTCGCGATAGCAGCGCCTTTACAAGTGCCCGCTGCTGGTGGCGGCCAGGACGGATTGTACTCAAATGCACAAGCGAAACTGGGCGAAACCATTTACGGGAAGTCCTGCATGAAGTGCCACGAAGCTGCAGGCGAAGCCAGAGGCCCGGCCCTGAAAGGCGACCCCTTCTGGGCCGATTGGGATGGGAAGACAGCTCGGGCCCTTTATAGCCGGATCATCAGTACAATGCCTTCCGACGACCCGGGCTCCTTGCCGGAGAAGGACGTCATCAGTCTTGTCTCCTATATCATGCAGCTGAATAGCCTGCCCGGCGGTAACAAAGAAATTCAAAGCGCGAACGAACTAAATCGAATTCTTTTGCAACGGCCCAGTAAGTAGCGGTCCGCATGAATCCGGGAAGTTAACCTGTAAGCCATGAAGCGCCGCGACTTCTTTGCCTTAGCCCCAGCGATTCTGTCGCTATCGAAGACTCCGTTGCGTGCATCCGAATTGTCCTGTGACATTGCTGTGATCGGCGCCGGCGTAGGTGGATTCGCAGCCGCCCTTTCAGCCCTGCAACGCGGAAAACGAGTCATCCTCACCGAAGAGACAGACTGGATCGGAGGCCAGCTTACCTCCCAGGCGGTCCCTCCGGACGAGCACCCCTGGATTGAACAATTCGGCTGCACCCGCTCCTATCGCGCTTACCGCAACGCCGTTCGCGACTACTATAAACGCAATTATCCACTCACGCCGGCTGCAAGGGAGCGCCCGAACTTAAATCCTGGAAACGGAACAGTCTCACGGATCGCGCACGAGTTCCGCGTCTCGAAGAATGTTCTCGAAGATATGCTGGCCCCGTATCTCGGCAATGGCCAGCTCATTCTGCTGCTGAACCACGTGGCCGTTTCGGCGTCTGTCAAAGGTGATTCCGTCGAGACGGTTACTGTCCGTAATCTGCTGGCCGGAGACACACTAGTGATCGCAGCACGTTACTTTATTGACGCCACAGAACTGGGCGATTTGCTACCGTTAACCGGAACCGAGTATGTGACCGGGGCCGAAGCTCAAAGTAAGACCGGCGAGTCACACGCCGCACCCCAGTCGAAACCCTCAAACAGTCAGTCTTTTACTTACTGCTTTGCCATCGATTATCTGGAGGGCGAAGATCACGTCATCGAAAAACCACGCGCTTATTCTTTCTGGAGAAATTATGTACCGCAGCTTTCTCCCGCCTGGGTCGGACCGCTCTTCAACTGGAATTACTGCGACCCGAAGACACTCAAACCTGCGAGAGGTTTTCTCGGTATCGACGAAAAAGCCGAGCCGGGAGGACGTGATCTTTGGAGCTATCGCCGCATCGCCGATCGCTCTAACTTCACGCCCGGCTCCTACCGCGGCGATATCTCGTTAGTGAACTGGCCCCAGAACGACTTCTGGCTCGAAGACCTGGTCACTGCCTCGGCAGATGCAAAGAAGGAGTATATGGATCGGGCTAAACAACTCAGCCTGTCCTTTCTGTACTGGCTGCAAACCGAAGCCCCACGCTCCGGCGGTGGATATGGATGGAAGGGTCTTCGTCTACGGGGCGATATCGTCGACACAATTGACGGCCTTGCGAAATCTCCCTATATTCGCGAGTCGCGACGAATCCAGGCGGAATTCACTGTCTTGGAGCAGCACGTGGGCACCGAGATGCGCATGGCGGAAACACATCGGAAGGACACCGAAGTCTCTGCGGCAAATTTCGAAGACAGCGTCGGAATTGGATGTTACCGAATCGATCTGCATCCATCGGCTGGTGGAATAAATTACATCGACATAAGCTCGCTTCCCTTCCAGATTCCTCTCGGAGCATTGCTCCCAGTTCGCATGGAAAATCTATTACCCGCGTGCAAGAATCTCGGCGCCACGCATATCACGAATGGCTGTTACCGGCTCCATCCGGTGGAGTGGAACATCGGGGAATCCGCCGGTGCTTTCGCTTCCTATGCGATTCAAGTGCAGGAGCGCCCACGCGCGGTTCGAGCGAATAAGAGACTACTTGCCGAGTTTCAAACCAGCTTGCGCGCACAAGGTGTCGAACTGGAATGGCCCCGGATCCAACCCGTTTAGCACGCTCATGTAAGCGTCGGCCTTCAAAGAATACACTTGAGTGGATGTCGTTCTCAAAGCGAGGAGAAGGTCCAGACAGGTTGCAATGTTCTTTCTGCGGGAAAAGCCAGGAGGCTGCGGGTAAACTCATCGGCAGTCCGTCCGGGCGCTTTCGCGCTTACATCTGCGACGAGTGCATCTTCGTGTGCAACATGATTATCGAAGATGATAAACGTGCCAACGAGCCTGATGAAGACGCAAACGCTTTGTCTCGGTTTGTCCAGCATCCCTTAGCGCCTGAGTTTCTGGACGCGGCTGAGCGCTGGGCAATTCGCGATCTGAGGGGCTCCCGGCTGCTGAGGAACTGAACCATCTTCGGGTCCTTGCTGCGAGAATGCTTGCTGAAGTGGAACTCGCGGCTCCAACCTGATCCAGAATTTCTTTGGTCGGAGTGCGGCTGATTCCGGATGGGTATTGAAGAAAGATCAAAGTGATTTCATCGGGTTTAGAAAACGGCGAGTTGGATAGAATCAGTCCTGAAGCGTCGTTGTTTGCGGTTTCAGCACCGGCGGGCATGTGCGAGATTTATTCGGGCATCGAACGCATGCTAGAATCCAGTTTGAATGCTGCAGGACCTTGCTCTTGCGCTGCGTCTTCAGGCAATTGATCGCAAAATCGCGATTCTCGATCAAGAGATTGCGACTTTACCCAGACACATCGCCGATATTGAAAAGAAGCTCGAGGCCCACACCCGCCGACTCGAGATAGATCGGGCCGCGCTCGTCTCGAACGCCCGCGACCGCAAGAAACTGGAAGGCGAAATCGAAGTCCACTCGCAAAAAATCAGCAAATTACGGGACCAGATGCTCGGGGCAAAGAACAACGAGCAGTATCGCGCCTTTCAAAACGAAATCTCTTACGCCGAGGGCGAAACTCGCAAAGCCGAGGACAAAATCCTCGACTTCATGGAGCAGTCCGAGCCGCTCGACAAGAATGTGAAGACCGCCGAGGTAGAACTCAAAAAGCAGCAGGCGCACGTGGAGAGCGAAAAGGCCCTCGCCAGAGACAAGACCGCCGTCGATCAGAAGGCGCGCTCCGAATCGCTGGCGACTCGCAAGTCCATCGTGGACAGCATGGACCCAAAATTCTACGCCGAATACGAGCGGATCCGGAGAAAGACCAAAGGGACCGCGATCGCAGACGCTACTGACGGCCGGTGCGACGCCTGTCAGATCTCGCTGCGGCCACAGTTCTTTCAAGACTTGCGCAAAGGCGATCGCGTCATGTTCTGTGAAAGCTGCAGCCGCATTCTGACCTACAATCCGGTCGTCGATGCCGGAAGCGACATCTCAGCCGCTCAACGAATCGCTTAAGCGCTCGCCCGCTGACGCAGTAAACTGCCAAGCATGGTTTTCGATCCGACTCGCCGCGCCCTGCTTGCCGGCCTCACTGCGTTTGCCGCCGCTCCCGCTCTGCAACCGGGCGCTGGACAGAACATTCGTCTCGGTGCTCCGATCTTCCTCAAGTCCGACGACCCGTTTCAACTCGCGCAGGAACATCGCCGTCTCCACTATGGCGCGGCGTATTGCCCACCCGCCGAGATCGGCGATAAAGACCGGATCCGGGCCATCGAGAAAGCCTTTGCTCAAACCGGCGTCGTAATCGCCGAAGTAGGCGCCTGGAAGAACATGCTCGATCCAGATAGCAAGAACCGGCGCGAGAACCTCGCCTACGTAACTGAACGTTGTGCCCTCGCCGATGCAGTCGGCGCACGCTGCTGTGTGGACATTGCCGGCTCTTATAACCCGGCCGTCTGGTACGGACCAAATCCAAAGAACCTATCCAAAGAATTCTTCGATGCAACGGTCGACAACTGCCGCCACATCATTGACACCGTCAAACCCACGCGGACTAAGTTCACCATCGAAATGATGGGATGGAATCTCCCCGACGGTCCTGACACTTATCTGGATTTGATTCGGGCGATCGATCGACCCGCATTCGGCGTTCACATGGATGTCTGCAATGGGGTCAACTGCCCGCAGCGCTTCTACAACAACAGCGCGTTCATCGGCGAGTGTTTTCAAAAGCTGGGCAAATGGATCGTCTCTTGCCATGCCAAGGATCTGCAGTGGATCACCGAACTCAACGTGCACTTCCTGGAGGTCATACCGGGACGCGGCCAGATCGACTACCGCCGTTATCTCACCGAATTGGATCGGCTGGGAGCGGACACCCCGCTGATGATCGAGCACCTGAAAACGCCGGAAGAGTACCGTGAGGCTGCCGCCTACATCCGCTCCGTCGCCACCGAAACCGGAATCAGCTTCAAAGAATAGAAAAGACCGGCTGTTCAACCGGGGCCGCTAAAGGCACTTTCAGGTCCGGCATCGGCTTCGCCTGGAACAGCCGCCGGCATGGAACCGCAATCAGCCGTGAGATCAGGTTAGCCCGGTTTTTGCGGGCACTGTCGCTGGTGATGCCCGTCTTGGCATACATCTGCCGGTACAGCTTCGAGATGAACAGGAATGCCAGCCGTCCCCGCAGTGAAACCACGCAGTCGGAGCGCCTCCAGATATTGCCCCATCCGTAGAAGCGATCCCAAACTCCCTGTGTACGTCCGCGAATCTCTTCCGAGCTCATGCTGGGATGCGGTGTAAACATTTTAGGTCGCCGCGAAGCCGGTATCAGCCAGTATCGGGTCATCGGAATTCCATCTACGAAGCTTGGATTGGCCTGCTCGGCTTTCTCCCAACGTTCAAAATCGACCGTACCCGGGAATGGCGTCATCATGACGAACTGCGCAAACGTCACACCAGCCTCCTGCGCCAGGGCCGCCGTCGCTTCGAAGGTGTCCGGCTTATCCGTGGGCAGACCAAAAATGAATGAGCCGAGAACATGCACACCGTGCGTGCGGAACGTTTGCAGCTGTTTAACCAGCCCCTCGCCCGAGAAGTTGAAGTCCTTATAGACCGCTTTCAATCCCTCGGCAGTTACGGCCTCGACACCTACCAGCGCACCCTTGATGCGAGCTTTACGCATGGCATCGAGAAATTCAGTATCCTCGGCCGCTTCCATAGTGATCTGTGTGAAGAAAACCATGTCCTCCGGCAATTCAGCCAGACGGGCCATTAGGGTAAAGCGCTCCGCACGAGTCTGCCGCAATTGACTGAGACGTGCCATGTTGCCCTGCTTCTCAGCCAGCCTCAGGTCTGTAAGTGTGACCGGATAAAAGTTGTCGTCCGCCAAGGCAATGAAACGGAACCCCTGCCGCCGTAGCTGGACGATCTCTTCAATCACCCCGTCCGACGCACGCTGCCTGGGCTTTTGTCCATCAGTTCGCCAGACCGAACAGAAGGAGCAATGCTTGGCGCATCCCCTCACCGTCTGTACCGATGCCCACATATAGCGCCCCTTAGGCAGAAGGTCCCAGCGAGCTTGCAGGAACCGTTCCGCATCGATGCGGCCTCCGTCATATATCGCGAGCGGTTCTCCCTTCACGCAATTATCGACAGCTTGCGCCCACACCACATCACCATCACCTTTGACCACCGAGTGAGCCCCGCCCAACTCGATCGCTTCTTGTGGATACAACGTCGCATGGATGCCGCCATAAATCACCCAGGCGCCGCGCTCGCGGGCAAGCTTTCCAACCTGATATCCCCGCAATGCATTT
>CBAAAA010000318.1:0-6013 GCA_964658695.1 uncultured Solirubrobacteraceae bacterium
ACCAGGCAGCACATGACTGTGGATGTCAATCATGGGGGAGACCGAGGCATTTAGAGATGGGAAAGCGCCTGAACTTGAGAAACAGCTTCGTCGAGATCGGAGTAATCAAGGGCAAAGGCCGGCAGGGATTGCAGCCATTCGAGAAAGGCGCCAATACTCTTGCGGTCATGTTCAATCCAGAATCCACTTTCCTTCAATCGCAGCAATGTCTCAAGAGGAAGTAGAGGACGGAACGAAGTCTTCTCTCCAGGCGAGAAAGAAACGAATACCAGAGCCTTGGGCAAGCCCGCGGACGCGGCAAGCTGTTCAGGTGGAGGCGCCAGGAATCGAACTTTTTCGCCAAATCGCTGAAAAACCGATGAGGAGATTATCTCAGGAAAGCGGGAGTGAAGCACATCCCAACTGCCTTCCCGAAGCATCATGCGAAACGGCATGGGGCTTATGCGGCTATCGTTTCGGCCGATAGCGGCGGAATCGTCGCAATAGAATTTGAGGCCGCTGGCGATCAGGGCGGCGCATAGCGTGGTCTTGCCGGAGTGCGAACTGCCGGCCAGCAGAACGCAGGAATCGTTATGCCCGCAGGCGCCGGCGTGGAGGATGCCGAGCCATTCGCGGCCGGGTTCTGTGCGACGGACTAACTCCTGTAGCAGAATCGCCCGAATCGCGTTTGGATTTTCCTCGGAAGCGATAAGGTTCGTGTCCTGCGATAGAAGGATTTTTTCGTTTTGGTTCCAGACTTGGAACCGCAACTCAGGGTTGGAGGCTTCGGCGGTGTGCAGAGGTTCTATGCGGGGGGAAATCTCGTCGCGGAGATTGGGATCACTGAAGGAGATTCGGACGAGTTGGTGGTTGACACGGTAAATATCGCTGGCGTAGCAGGTGGAGGGAGGTTGGGCCTTAACCGATTGTCCGGGTGAAAACGGGTTGGGATTTAGAAGATCGGTTTCCCATTGGGAGAGGATTCCGGTCACGTCCCGATATGCCTGAATGGAATCTATGCTGTAGGTCTCAGAAAAAAAGGAGGCGATTTTGCCGGGAGGGACAAACTCACTTGATAAATCCCAGACGAGGGAGGCAGTCTCATTCAGGATGAACACGCCTTGAAGATCTGGACGCGCCAGTACCAGGCCACCTGGGAAGGGGAACTTCCAGATGCTGCTGAAGTCGAAAGAGCGGGACCCGAGCGGCCCTGCGTCGTGAAATCTATGGATGAGGGATGGGACCTTTATGAGGGCCGGTGCCGGAGGCGGCTTCGGCGCGGTTGGTATGCGCTAAGACCGTAAACGGGGCTGCGTAAAGCGCGAATTTCCCGAGCTTGCGCACAAGCGCCCGACGCTCTAATTCCTCATCCTGAGCAGGGGATGTAGAGGGTTGAGCTGATTCGAACTCCGTATCCTGGTCAAGCATTTTCCTAGTTATCCTCGTTCAGACATTGCCTGTAGCGTACCTTCAGGATAGCAACCTGGGTGATTTCGGGAACTGTTAAGAAGAGCTATGCATTCACCCCGTAGCCGGTCTTGGTTCGCCGGGTTACCGCGAAAGCCACGAGGGCGAAACCGCCAAGAGACAGCAGGAGGATCGAGCCTGGCTCCGGACTGGGCGCTAAGATTGCGATTTCGGAGCCGACGCCAGAGCCTGATCCGAAGGCAAACGACAGCATAAGGTCAGTCGTCAGCGGGCTGCTGAGCGCGGGACTCTCGGTGTAGCCATAAGAGGCGCAATCTCCGCCTGGTCCGAAGCACGCCTGATTAAACCCATTGGTTCCGCTGTAACCTGTCCCGACGGTGGTAGCGCCGATCGACTCCCCATTCAGCAGCTCATTGCCAGTAATGGCACTTGATGAGGCAATAGCGCCGGAGGTATTGCTGATGAAGTAGTAGCTGTAAAAACCGTCGAGAGTGGGAAGGCTGCTGGTATTAAAGGTCTGCCAGAAATTGAAGGTCAAGACATCCGCGCCCGAGGCCGCTGAGGAGTTGCCAGTATTTCCAAGGTACCTTGCAACGGGATCCCCTACCGGAATGGGCTTGGCGTTGAAGAAGGTAGCACCGTAGAAACCGCTCACAGCAAACTGGTCGCCGTTCGATAGTGTATAGGTGAACCCGAGGTGGCCACCCGTGTTGCCTCCGGGATTCAACGTATCAGGGATAGCGCAATTGCCTGCCTCGCACGCGCCATTCAGGGTAACGGCAGAGGGCAGCGCCAATCCAGGTATCAGCAAAGCGAATCCGGACAATAAAAACGATACTTTCAAACTCACAGGACCAGACTCCTCCCGAGCGTAGATCTGAGCAATGCTGTGATCGTAACAAGTTATTGCACTGTTTGTTCGTTTTTATGAGAAGTTTCCGGAGTTCAGGCACTTCGCACGTATTTACCGAGCGTTTTCCGGCAGCCTTTTATGCTGGCTTGGGGTGAACCGGTTTGCGGCGGACGCGAGTGCGTGGGGCGGGCTTTGAGCGGTAAGTTGGAACATCCGGCACGCGGCCGGCGTAAAGGCGCTTATAGACGTCGGCGTTGCGGAGCACGATCTGAATGTAACCGCGGGTTTGATGGAAGGGGACGGCTTCGATAAACTCCGGCTGTTCGCGGAACGGTCCCCAGGATTTCCAGAGATTGGCTCTTCCGGGGCCTGCGTTATAGGAGGCCAGAGCCAATTCGACCTGGCCACCGAACGAGTTGAGTAGATTGCGGAAATAGAAGGTGCCCAGCTGCAGGTTCCGATCTGCCGTTAATAGTTGGGCAGCTTTCAGTCGCCGGACCCCGAAGTGCTTTGCGAGTTCGCGGCCGGTAGCGGGCAGAAGCTGCATCAGGCCATAGGCATTTGCATAGGAGATTACTTTCGGGTTAAATTCCGACTCCTGGCGAATCAGTGCGGCGACCAGAAACGGGTCGAGGCTCTGCTGCTGACTGTGGGTTTGGATGGCTTGTCTAAAGGGAATGGGGAAAGCGAATTTCCAGAACTCCACAGGCGCCTGATCCAGGGTCATATTCAGATAGCCGGGCGCGTAGAACTTGATAAAGCGGAGTGCCTGATCGTCGGCGCCCCGTGCAGCCGCTGATTTTGCGAGTTCGAAGGCATAGACGTTTTCCTGCTCGCCGTCGTTTTTTGCGCCGAACTTCAGTTCGCCTTCAGAGAGATCGGTCAAGCCAGCAAGCTGGAGCAGATGGGCACGTTCGATGCGGCTTCCGGCCAGTTTGCCGGGAGTGAAGCTAGGGAACTGAGGGGGCGGGCGCCAGGAGACGGAATCAAGGAACTCTTTCATCCCGGGCGAAGCGGTTGCCGCCTGCACACCCGGATCCTTCATGCGCTCGCGGGCGACTACGGCGTAGTAGGTGTTGGAGAAGCGGCTGAGCAGCAGTTCATAGCAGGCACGGGCGGAGGGGAGATCGTTTTTCCGCTCCTGCAAACGGCCGAGGAAGTAGAGAGCGTCGTTGGCGTCGTCCGAATCGCCGTAATCGCGCAGATGAGCGCGCAGCAGATCGTAGGCGCCGGCTCCGTCGTGCCGGTAGCTGTCATAGGCGACCTGCCAATGGCACCAGGCGGCACGCGGCTCTTTCGGGAAGGTAGACCAGCACGCGCTATAGAGAGGCAGGTAGGCAGCGGAATCGTTTTCGACGCGGCCTTGATCGGCGACCGAGACGAGAGCATCCAGACGCCATAACGAATCGGCGTGATTCTTCGCGAGGTCTTCCAGGAACGGTTTGACGTCAGCGTGGCGGTCGAGCTTTCGAGCACAGCGGATGAGATAGCTAAGGCGTTCGGCATCGGCTTCCGGATCATCGACCTTGAGCGCGGAAAGGTAGGTGAAGGCGTCCTTCTCGTGATTGCTCAAGAAGTCAGCGACGCCAAGCCGGACGCGGGCGAGATCGCGGGAAGCGCCTCCCAATTCTGGAATGGCGGCGGCCAGTTCGATACGCGCGGCGGCGGCATTCTTTGCGTCGAAGAGTTTTTGCGCACGGCCGATCATGGCAGTGGCCAGTGGAGGCGGATAGGCTTCTCCGAGTTTCGACTTCACATCGACCAGCGCGTTTGCGGCGTCGGTGGCCTGCGGCGCGGCCGGGTATTGATAGTAGACACGCTGGTAATATTCGGCGGCCTGGGGGAGGTCGCCTACTCCGGCGAAGCACTGGGCCAGAAGAAGATCGGCCTGCGGCTGCGGGATGCGGTCGTAGTATTTCCGGATCAACTCCAGGCCATTTTTCGGGCTGTCGTTGTAGAGTTCAGCGCGCACGGCAAGGGCGGCCGCAGCGCCGACAAACGGCGAAGCGGGCGACTGATTGAAGACGTGGGTGACGGACTTGGCGACTTCGCCGTAGTTCTTCAAGCGGTATTCGGCCTGCGCACGGATGAAGTGGGCATAGTCGGCGAGGGTGGGAGCTTTGGAGGCGGCTGTGGTGGCGTACTCAGCGGCAGCTTCCAGTTGACCGGAGTCCAGTTGCCGCTGCGCCACGGCAATCAGGCTGGCTGCGCCGACTGCTTTGGGGGCGGAGGATGAGACCGGCTTCGACGCGGGTTCGACCGCGGAATGCAACGTGAGACAGAAGGCTGTCAGCGTAAGAAGGCGGAGCGGCTTATCAACCCAAGTGTCCCGGATAATCCACTCCCAGTTTGTTTTCTTCGCCATCGGCGGCGATTTGGACGAGTTCGAGATGCAGGTAATCTTCCATTCCGGGCCGAGACAGAAACTGATTGCGGTAACTCTCCCGGGCAGCATCAATCTCTTTCTTCAGAAACAAATATACGTTATTTTGTTTGCGGCCCGCGCGGCAAGCGTCAGGGTTCAGCAACTGCATTTCGGCGACTCTGACGCGAGCGAAACGCTGGGCGCGAAGGTGCAGACGCCGCTGTTCTTCGTCAAGGTTCGCCCAATAGGGGAGCTTGCGGGAAGGGGCCGCCGGCGGCAGTGGGGAAGAGATTTGAACACTGGCGGAGGCGTTGGAACTGCGTTCGAGAACGAGCGACGCCATTCCGGCTACGAGTTCCAGCATGCGGCTTTCGGCGGCTTGTCTGATAGCTGCAAACAGTACGGCTACGACGCGCGTTGCGTTGAAGACGGGCAGCAGGACGGCGCGCTCGGAGGGATCCGAGCTACACAGGTGCGGGGTGACCTCGCGTGGCGTTCGCAGGGCGACGACGGGATCTTTGGACTCGACCACGGCGTCGAAGGCTCGTCCGAGACTGAGAGGAAAGGTGAGATTTTCGGGCAGATCGAACCGGTGAACACCACGCAAACACAACTGGCCGTTCCCGAGTGCAAATAAGGCCGCGGCTTCGGTAAACGGAGCGACGCCATCGAGCAGCGCAGCGGACCATTCGGATTGAGAATCGTAGGCTCTGAGGCGGCGCAGAGTTTGATTGAGCGCGCCGGCCAGGGAGTGGAGCTCAGAGTGAACTTCAGAGAAGGGCATGGGGCAACTCGATTTTAGCCAAGGGTTGTGCGATTCCGCCGGGAGGAGTGCCGGAGTGGAACTGTTAGGGGCGGTTGAGCGTGGGGAAAACGGCGGTACAGGCAGACGCGCCTGCTCGGGCTTACCCCCTTTCACAAGCGTTAACTTAAGGCAGGATCGGTTCCCAGCAGTCGCTGATGGCTGGGGCGTAATCACGCCTCTGGATGCTCGCGTGCAGGCGTCAGCAAGGCGCAAAATAACCGGCCAAGTGAAATTTCAAATAAAGATCTATACTTCGCGACTAGCCGCGTTCAAACGGGAAAGTGGAGTCCAGATCGGCGACGATCCAAGGAACTTGGTTGGCTCCCTAGGGGCAAGCATTCGGGCACAGCAGGAGTAGCTATCGCGACATTGTCAGATCCGCGCAGCGGGAGCAGGATCGTATTCTGAACCGGTTGGAAGCCGGTTCAGAATAGAATGCTTTCGCCATCGCAAATGACCGGCTGCGCAGCGTAGAGTACCTGCGGCCCTGCTCTTTACTTGTCGACCTACCGCGGTTCGCTTGAAATGTCGCTTAATGAAGCCCGGCGACGGCGTTCGAACGCCAGCGCCACTAGCACGATAG
>CBAAAA010000319.1:0-5996 GCA_964658695.1 uncultured Solirubrobacteraceae bacterium
GCGGCGTTCCTTGAGGAACTCGTTGAGGAGCATGGCGTTAACCGCGTCGTAGCGCACGGTGTACGGCTTGCCTTCGGCGTCGCGCGCCACCAGGTCGGGGCTGACCTTGGCCACTTCCTCCGCCACCAGGCCAAATTGCGGGACGCCGGCCGGGTCCAGGCCCGGCTTGTAGCGGAACGTCACCGGGCGCAGGGCCAGGATGGCTTCGCTGGACTTGTCCATCGGCGCGATGGCCTCCTTGAAGCGTTCGCTCGAAGTCATCGTCCCCAGGTGGCCGGTGGTGTCGATGACCACGGGCACGCCGCTGGCAACCGTCACTCCGGAGACCCCCGCCAGGTAGGCGTTGGTCTGCTGGCCGCTGGTGCCCACCCGGATGGTGGCGGCCTCGCCCGCCACGCCCAGGCTGCCGATGTCGATGTCGTAATTGCCGCTCGTCACGTTGCTGCCCGCCGAGGTGCCGAACTCATTCCGGTCGACAGTGAGCACAATGGCGCTCACCAGTGTTTCCGCGCTGGAACCAGAAGCGAGGTCACTCGCCTCCTGTTAACTGCCTCCGGCGGCCCTTTCCGCGACACCCCGGCCGCTACCCTCTGGGACGTCACCCCGGCACAGGCGCTCAACCATCCAACCTGGAAAATGGGCCAGCGAATTACCATCGACTCCGCGACCTTAATGAATAAGGGATTCGAAGTGATCGAGGCGTGCTGGCTCTTTAACCTGCCTCCTTCTCAAGTCGGGGTCGTCGTTCATCCGCAGTCTTCCATCCATGCCATGGTCGAGTACAACGACGGAAGCGTCATCGCGCAGATCTCCGCCACCGATATGCGAATGCCGATCCAGTACGCGTTAACGTACCCTGACCGGGACGCGGCCCCCGTGCCGCGCATCGACTGGTCGCAACCTCGTACCTGGAACTTTTCAGCTCCGGACCTTGAAAAGTTCCGCCTTCTGAAGCTCGCTTATCAGGCCCAGGAGCAGGGCGGGTCCGCCACTTGCACCCTGAATGCTGCGGATGAGATCGCAGTCGAGGGCTTTCTGGCGGGCGAAATTCCGTTCCCCGCCATAGCGGAAACCGTTGAGGAAACCCTCACTCGTCAAAACGGGTCCGAACCAGCGACAATAGACGAAGTGATAACGGTCGATAAGGAAGCGAGAGTGCTCGCCCGGCAGATCGTTTCCGATTTCAGGAGGACGCCGGCCAGAAAGGGCCGTTAGGTCGGCGTACCGTCTTATCAATGAACCGAACTGGTGTCTTCCGCGTCGAAAGAGTGGCGCCCCGCGAAGCAGGGAAAGGGAATACGTAGTCATGGAATGGATACAGCCTGTGTTTTGGGTCGTGATTCTGCTGGGAGTCATGATTCTCATCCATGAATTAGGCCACTATTGGGCGGCCTTGGCGGTGGCAGTGCGGGTGGATACCTTCAGCATCGGTTTCGGCCCCCGGCTGTTCGGATTCCGCAGGGGCGACACCGATTTTCGGGTCTCGGCTATCCTGTTCGGCGGTTACGTTCGGATGCTCGGCGACCTGCCATCGGAAGAGCAGGTCCAGGATCCCCGCTCGCTTCAGGCGAAGAGCCGCTGGCAGCGCGCGATTGTGGTTGCCGCCGGGCCCATCATGAACATTCTTCTGGCGGTCGGCATCGTTACTGGCCTGTACATGCACGCCTTCGAAAGACAGGTGGATTCCACTGATCCGGTCGTCACCAGCGTCGGTGCGGATTCCGCAGCGGCACGCGCAGGCTTGCAGGCCGGAGACCGCATCGTTCAGATTGGCAGCCAGCAGCACCCCAATTGGCAGGAAGTTCTAACCGGGGAAGCTCTGAATCCCAATCATCCGCTGCCGGTTGTTGTGCAGCGGAAGGGCGCCCGGCTAGAGTTCACAGTGGTACCGGACCTCGACCAAAAGCAGGGTATTGGCATCGCGGGTTGGAATGGCGACCCCGATGTGGAACTGGATAGCGTACAAAAAAATTCCCCAGCCGAAGCCGCGGGTTTGCACCCGGGCGATCTCCTCATCAGTGTGAACGACAAACCAGTTTTGTCCGCTGAAGTCGTGACCCAGCAGGTAGTGAGTTCCCATGGTAAGCCGCTCGATCTGATCCTGATGCGCAAAGGTCAACTGGAGAAGCTTTCAGTCACCCCCACATCGGTCGGCGAAAGCAAATTACCCTGGCACATAGGAGTCAGCCTTCGTCCTCGCGGTGAGATCGTGCGCCTCTCCTTTTTTCCTGCTCTCGTCGAGTCTGTCAGGACTAATGAACGCTACGCCACTATGATCTTTGAAGGGCTCCGCAGCATTGTGGAGCGCCGTGTTGCTCCAGGCAAAATGCTTTCGGGACCCATCCAGATGGCGGTGCTGTCAAACGAAGCCGCCCACGAAGGCGCCATCAGCTACTTTGCTTTGATGGCGATGGTCAGTTTGAATCTGGCGATTTTTAACCTGCTGCCCATCCCGATTCTCGACGGGGGCACCCTGCTGATGCTCATCATCGAAATGCTTCTGCAGCGCGAAGTAAGCCTGCGGGTGAAAGAGACAGTCTTCAAGCTTGGCTTTGTGTTCTTAATGATGGTCGTCGTGTTCGTCATCTACAACGACATCACTCGGATCTTGACAAAGAGTTAACCACTGAGTCGTATCGACAGCAACTCATTAAGCTGCTGATAGGTTTCAACCCAACTCTTCGCCCGGCCGTCTCCTCGAGCAGCCCTGCGCCGCATGCGCTGGTGCAGCCCGTCCTGGATGGCATAGACATGGTTCTGCGATGACCACAGATCCACCGCGAAGGGCATCTGTCGAACAATTTGCAGAGCCTTCCTCAGTTCTTCTAATTTCTCAATGCTTGCCGGGTCCGCCGCGAATCGGATCGCTAATGCCTCAGTTTTTCTCCGAAGCGAGAACTCGAGCGTGGTCTTGTCAAGCGTGACATTGCTTGCGTTCGCTTCGCGCAGGTAAGCGCTGATCCGCTCTCCATCCAGCTCGTCGCAGCTGCAGGCCCGCCGCAGCAGGCTGTTAATCCCATATTCGATAGCCGCCGTGAATTCGCGCGGCATGGGCGTCCCCAGTCTGGTGATAAAGCGCATGAGCGCCGCATGATGCTCATACAGCTGCAGGTAAGCTGCCTCTGCCTCCGCCACGGTGGTGGAAAGAATAGACCGGACAATCCGCCGCTGCTCATCCCGGAACAGCGACCTGAGTGAGTAAGTCTTGCCAAAACGCTTATCCAGCAGTCGAACAACCTCCGGGATGTCTACCCGCTCGAACGAATCGCTGATGCCGTCGAGCAGATTTTCATAGCCATCCATCTCCTCGGCCGGCCGGACTCCGCCCGCCACGTTATGATCGCCGAAGTGAACCACCCAGAAAGTCAGAATCTCTGACTCTTGCGTGACCTTGGACGTAAACCTCGCCTTACCTAGCGCCATGCGAAGCTTGCCCGCCTCGCGCGTGTGATAGTCCAGCCGCTTTACACTGAACGAGAAGATGTCTTCGCGCTCACCATAGGGTGAGAACAGCGAACTGATGGAATAATGCGCGCCTACCTTCTCCAAATCGATAATGGAGGGCTTGACGTATTTGTTGTAGATGTTCGTGCCGGTGCCGTACTCTGCCAGGTTGCTCTTGGCGTCCGCCAATTTCTCAAGGAACGTCTCCTCGAAAGGGATCTTGAAAAGCTGTTCGGCAAGCTGAACCACGCGACCCGCGTATTGAATGACCTGCACGGTCTCGATCCCTGAAAGATCGTCGAAGAACCAGCCGCAGCTGGTGTACATCAGCATGGCGTGACGCTGCAGCTCCAGAAGCGTCCAGACTTCGACCTCTTCCTGCGCAGTCAGCTTACGGAGAAAATGCTCCTCGCCAAAACGTGCTCTTACCGAAGGCGAACGATCCAGCACGACCGCGATGTAGGCGTCGCGCGTCTGCCACGGATCTTTCAGATAAAGAGAGCCGAGCCGCTCGAAGTGCGGGTTAACTTCATCCCGCAGCCAGTCAAGAGCTTTCCTTAGCGGCCGCCTCCATTGCTGATGCCACCCCAGCCGGCCGGAATTACATCCACAATCGCTTTGCCATCGTTCGACGCCGTGCACGCAGCTCCATGCCGTATTCTCGTAGATCTGCACTTCGCATTCCGGCGGATTGTGCTCGAGAAACTCGCCGTAATTGGTGATCCGCGCAAGCTTCCTCGATTCGATGTACTCTAACGCGTACGCCAACGCCATCTCTCCATGGCGATGATGATGACCATAGGTCTCGCCATCCGTTGCAATGTGCATCAGTTGCGGCCAGGTTCGGGCATCTGAAAACGCACTTGTCAGACGGGTCGCGAACTTTTCTCCGTTATCCAGCAGCTTCTCAAACGCTACCGCCTGAGAGATTGGCCCGTCGTAGAAGAAGATGTTGATCGATCGCCCGCTGGGTGTCCGGCAAAGGTAAGCGCGGCTTGGGTCAATCTTCGAACCAGTCACGTCCTGCCATGGAGCGTTGCCCTTCAGTGGACGAAATGCTTTGGCCTGGTGAGGCGCCAGGATCGTATAGGCGATTCCGGCTTCCGCCATCAAGCTGAGCGACTCCAGATCGACCGCCGTTTCGGCGAGCCACATTCCTTCCGGCAGCCGTTTAAACCGGCTGATGAAGTCTTCGATTCCCCAGCGAATCTGTGTCCGCTTGTCTCGCGAGTTCGCCAGCGGCAGGATTATGTGGTTATACGCTTGCGCCACCGCCGAGCCATGGCCGGAAAAGTTCTTCTGACTTTGTTTGTCTGATTCAATCAGGCCGTTGTAAAGCTCTGGAGCTTGTTCGGCCGCCCACGAAAGCAGCGTTGGCCCAAAATTAAAACTGATCTTCGAGTAGTTGTTAACTATGCGCGATATCCGTTGCTGATCATCTAAAATCCGAGCCGCAAGATTCGGCGCATAGCATTCGGCCGAGATCCGCTCGTTCCAGTCGTGATAAGGATAAGCGGAATCTTGCAGTTCGATCTGCTCCAGCCACGGGTTCTCTCTTGGCGGCTGGTAAAAATGGGCATGAACGCACAGGTACTTCATGGGAGACGGCTCGTATTGCAAGTGCACATAGGATGCCGAACATCGCAGTCAATCATGTAATTTAGTTGGGTGCACAAGTTCTAGAGAGGAACCTGGATCGAGAAAACAGCACCCGTCCCGCGCTCCCGGTTCGACGCCTGTACACGCCCTGAGTATTTTCTAACAATCGACGCCACGATGTGAAGTCCCAGGCCGGATCGGCCCGCAGTCCCGGTCTTGGTCGAAACATTCGGACGAAATACTCGAGGCAGAATCTCCGGCGGGATCCCTGGACCGTTATCCGAGACGGTAATGAGCAATGCCTCTTGTGTTCGCTGCGCCGTTACGTCGATTCGGCCAGGCTTATGGCTAATTTCCGCTGCATTTAGAAATAGGTTCGCGAAGACTCGCTCCCAGTCTTTGGCCGACCCCGGCATGTGGATGTCAGGAGCTACCTGGCGGACAAATCGCATGCGAGGCTTTCTGGCCGCAATACAGTAGTCCGTCACCGATTGGATTGCGTCTTCGACAATGCTCGCCAGATTAGGGGTGCGGTCAGGGATAGCGCCAAGCAATCGCTTGCCCCGTTCCACGCTCCGGCCGAGCGTTGCCGCCAAGGGCTTCCAATGCTTGTCGGTGCTGAGCAGTTCCGCAGCCTCCGTGATGGTCTCGAAGACGTTGTTCAGATCGTGAATAAGACTTTCGTAGTTGAGATCTGATTCAAACGAATCTTCCATAACAGGGGATCACCGCGTGACCTCTCTGAGGATGGCATAGAACTCAGGAAAGGAAACAGAAGCGGCTTCCGATTCGCTGATCGTGGTCTCCCCCTCCGCGCCCAGCGCCGCAATGGCAAAGGCCATGGCAATCCGGTGATCGCCGAATGAATCGATCTGTGCACCCTTGAGCTGCTGCTTTCCGGGGATCTCCAGTGTGCTCTCCGTCGTGCGCACCTCAGCTCCCATACGTCTTAG
>CBAAAA010000320.1:0-2198 GCA_964658695.1 uncultured Solirubrobacteraceae bacterium
TTTCCCACTACCTCATGCCCGGGCACGCGAGGAAAACTCATAGTGGGAAATACACCTTCCACTGTCACAGAATCACTGTGACAAACTCCACAAGCTTCGACGCGAACCCGTACCTCCCCTTCGGCCGGTTCGGGAACCTGCCTCGTCACGATTTCAAGCGGGCCCTTAGCCTTTTTCACCTCTACGTATCTTCCTGTCAAGGCCATATGCTTTTCTCCATGCGCTTCAGATGATTGACTCTAGGCTTCTGGCTCAGGTAAACACGAATCATCCATTACGCGCCAGAGATAAGCAATGAGTCGCCGGCCAAGCTCAATTTCATACTGGGCCGCGGCATTCACCATCCAGGCAAGCCCCGCAAGCCAGTCCAGTAGACTATGCAGTGATCGACGGCCCGGGCTGAATCGTCCTTTCCAACATCGTTTATCGCAGAACGGCTGCACCATTAGATCGAATGGTGGAGCTAAGTCTCAATCCGAAGCGTGAGGACAAAGCAACCCGTTTTCTCTTACTCTTCTTGGCAACGCTTCATGTCTAAAACATTCGCGCAGGCCTTCGTCGGTCTGCATACAGTCCTTTTCTGTGCCTCACTCGCGTTCTGTCAGGATCCCACTGGAGTGGTCGAAGGACAGCTCTCCGATCCTTCCGGCGCTTTCGTCCCGAATGTCAAAGTGACAATCACAAACGCGTCCACCGGGTTTGCCGCGGCTCAGCAAACATCTGGAGTGGGCAGATTTCGTTTCTCCTACCTGCCAGTCGGCAGTTACAACTTGAACGTTTCCGCAAAAGGATTCGCCGATATCGACACCAGCAACATTCACGTCGACGTGGATCGGGTGGTGAATTTGCCGCTCAGTCTGAAGTTGGCAGGCAATAAAGAATCCGTCGAGATCAGCGCTGTGGCGGCTACGGTCGATGTGAGTTCTACTCTCGGCAATGTTATTACCTCGCATGACGCGGTTGACCTGCCGCTGAATGGCCGAAACTTGACTCAACTGGGACTGCTGCAGCCCGGTGTTGCGCCCCTGACCTTCGGCTTGTTGCAGGCGGGCGGTATTGCTCGCGCCAATCAGGCTTATGCGGTGAACGGACAGCCGCCTGAGAGCAATAACTATCTGTTGGATGGCGTGACGAATGTAGACAGCGTCAATGGCGGTTTCGCCCTGCGCACTCCCCCCGATGCAGTGACCGAGTTCCGCATCCTGACCTCGAATGCACCGCCTGAATACGGGGAGACAAGCGGTGCAACGACCAGCGTGGTCACACGATCCGGAACCAATCAGTTCCACGGGGACCTCTACGATTTCATCCGCAACAACGCCTTCGACGCGCGCAATTTCTTCGCCGCGTCCACAGAGCCTCTGCATCAGAACCAGTTCGGAGTGACGCTTGGCGGCCCCATTCGCCGCGACAAAGACTTCTTCTTTGCCTACTACGAAGGGCAGCGTGACAAGCAGGGCGAGACCCGCACCGCCATTGTTCCGAACGCGGCCGAACGCTCTGGCAATTTCTCCGGTCTGACAGACAGCAATGGAAATCCCGAGCCATTGATCAACGAGTTCACCGGGCAGCCGTTCAGTTATGGCGGCGTGATGGGACAGATTCCGCCGTCTCTGTTGAGTCCGATTGCGCTGAAGGCTGAAGCGCTTCTTCCGCTGCCGAATATAGGACCGTCGCTTTATTCCTCTACGCAGTTATTGACAAACAACTACGACCAGGGTGGATTCCGCCTCGATCATTACTTCAGCAATAGCGACCAGCTCTTCGCGCGCTATGCCACGTCTTCCCAGCACGAGCTGGATCCACTGCCTATCAACGGATCGGGCGTTCCCGGCTTTCCTGTAACGAACGACGTCACCACAAATTCCGCGACGATTTCACACGTCCATCTATTCTCGCCATCGCTGGTGCAAACTGCGCGAGTCGCATTCTTCCGCAACGTGTTTCTCCAGGGCGCAGCTACCAACCACACTGCCGCCAGTAACCTCGGATTCACTTACCAGCCGACCCTGCCGTCGGAAACTGGAACTCCTTATCTGATCCTGAGCGGTTACGCAGACATAGGAAATCCAATCACCGGGCCGCAGAACACCTATCAAAACGATTATCAGGGCTATTATTCGCTGGCCTGGACACGCGGTGCGCATAATTTTAAGTTCGGCGCCGATATCGACCGCCAGCAAATCAACGCGCTGCTG
>CBAAAA010000320.1:2208-5993 GCA_964658695.1 uncultured Solirubrobacteraceae bacterium
CCCCGTTCCCGGCGAATGATTCATTTGCAAGCTTTCTGCTTGGTGAGCCGGTGCAGTTCTTTCAGGGCGGCGGTGACTTCAACCGCGGTTTGCGTAAGTGGATTGTGGCCGGTTATGCACAGGATGAATGGCGGGTAAATTCGCGCCTTACTCTGACTTACGGCTTGCGCTACGAAGTGAACACGCCCTATACGGACATTCGCAACCGGGTGAACGCGTGGGCTCCGGGGCAACAGTCGACGGTGAATCCGAGCGCTCCCGCCGGCCTCCTCTTTCCCGGCGATCCAGGAGTTCCCGCCGGCATTGCTGCAATTGACTATAAGGAGTTCATGCCGCGTGTGGGTCTGGCCTGGGACCCGACCGGTCATGCGACCACAACCATTCGCGCCGGGTACGGTATCTTCTACGACGGTTATACCAACGGTACCGGAGGCCCGCTGCAAGCCGCCGTCAGTGCGCTCCCGTGGACAGAAGCATACCAGCTGCCCGGGTCCGGCATGAACTTCAACTTCGCCAATCCCTATAACGGGAGCACGCCGCCCTTTGTCTCGCAACAGTTTGTGCGGCCCGCGACGGTCCTCACGGTGCAGTCGGGGATGGCTCCGCCCTATTCGCAGAACTGGGATTTCTCCATTGAACACGTCATTGCGAAGTCTTATCTTCTGGATGTGCGGTACGTAGGAAATAAAGGCACGCACTTACCGCGGTTTATTGAGGCCAATCCGGCGATCTACGGCCCGGGCGCAACCACTTCCAATGCGGACCAACGCCGCCCCTTTGCAGACTGTGATGCCTCTGGTTCCTGCGCCTTCGCTTCCGTCGGTTTGATTGCCGACAACAATAGCTCGACTTACAATGCGCTGCAGGCCTCTCTCTCCCGCCAGCTCACTTCCAACCTCTCCTTCCAGGCGTCCTATTGGTGGTCAAAGAGCTTGGATTACGTCTCCTCACTGAACATCGCCGGATCAGCGCCGACACTGGTCGCAGGCGAAAACGATCTCGCGCAGAACCCGTTCAACCTTCGTGCCGAGCACGGACCGTCCCTGTTTGACGCCACACACCGCTTTGTCTTCAGCGGTACCTACGGGTTGCCGGCCTGGCGTTCCGCGCCCCATGCAGCGGGTCTGCTTGTGAATGGATGGCAGTTGAACACCATCGTTACTCTTTCTTCCGGTACGCCATTCACCGTATATGACAGCGATAACGCGCCCATGGAAGGCTCGGCGCCCGAGATTACCGGGTTCTACTCGAGCCGTCCAAATCTGTTATCGAACCCAAATAATGGACCACATACGCCGAACCAATGGATCAGCCGCAACGCTTTTCAGCAATTGACTCCAGCGGCAAACCCAGGCGAGTTCGGGAACGAAGGCCGTAACGCGATTCGCGGCCCGGGCCTGGCCACTGCGGACTTTTCGTTGTTCAAGAATTTTCCGTTGGCTGAGCGAGCGCGCGTTCAGTTTCGCGCTGAAGCGTTCAACACTCTGAACCATCCCAATTTCCTGCTTCCCGAGAATGATCTCGCATCTCCGGAGTTCGGACAGATCCTGCAAGCCGCGCCGCCAAGACTGCTGCAGCTCGCTCTGAAGCTCATCTTTTGAAAGACTAGGAACGTAAGAGCGGAACGCGCGGTCGACGCGGTCTAGTGGGGGGCGGCGCTGAGTTGTGATTTCTGGGACTACTGTCAGGCTTGCTGGTTGGCGGCCCGAAGCTGTTGGCCGAATTCTTCATCGCTGATCGAAGTGTTCGTGGCCGCTTCGAGCATCAGCAAAACCGCCTGCTCTTCCGCAATGGATACGGAAATGTCGTTCTCTTCAAGGAAGATCGACGCCGCGAGCCACGCCACTCGTTTATTTCCGTCCACAAAGGGGTGGTTGCGGGTGATCCCGAGAGCGTAGGCCGTCGCCAGCACGTAGCGATCCGTGATTCCGGAATAGTGGAATAGATTCTGTGGGCGGACCAGGGCGGATTCCAGGCCGCCTTGGTATCTAACGCCAGGCTCGCCCCCGTGCTCGAACAATTGCATGTCGTGAATGACAGAAACAATGGCCGACAGCAGCCAGCGGGGCTCGTTCACTTCGCGAGTGTTTTGAGGGCGTTGCGGTACCGCTTCATGAGTGATTCTGCAATACCAAGCTGCCGTTCAAAATCGGGGTTACAAGCGGACAGCCGGAAGCCGTCCGGCGACTCGGTCAGGTAAAGCGAATCACCAATTGCAACATGCAGCCGATCCGTAACCTCTTTCGGTAGCGTTACCCCGGCGGAGTTGCCAACTGAGCGGATCTTCAATACCGTCATACTGAGATGTTATAACATTCGTAATACGTTGTCAAGAGCAGTCTTTCACCACAGTCTGAAGAATCTCGGCTATGACAGCCAAGTTCCGTCACCGCAATCGGCTTTCCGGCTACACCAGTCCGCATGAGCTCTACTCGCGGTCGCTGCCCGCGGGATCGACGTTTCTTTGGACGGGCGTTCGGCGAGCCAACTCTCATCAGCTACACTTACGACTTCGAGCAGACGACCCGGCGCCGGAAAGATCCATTGCTGTTTCCTCCGCTCCCTTGACCTTTGAAAGCGGGCTACAACAAGCTCAATCATGCGTTGCAGATTTCTATTCACGTTCATAGCAGCGGTTCTTCTATTGGCGCACGACGCTGTCCGCGCCGCAGAGCTTCAAGTCGCCGAGCACGCATTCGTTCTCCGGAACTTCAAGACCGAGAGCGGAGTCCTGCTGCCGGAGGCCCGAATCGTCTACGGGACATATGGGACGCTCAACGCGGCTCACGACAATGCCATCTTGCTGCCCTCCCATTACATGGCAAATCTGCATGGATACGAGTGGCTGATTGGGCCTGGAAAGGCCCTTGACCCAACCCGGCAGTTTCTCATCGCAACTGAACTGTTTGGGAACGGCCGCTCCTCTTCGCCCAGCAACACACCCGAGCCGTTCCATGGGCCGCGCTTCCCCATTACCACGATTCGCGATAACGTCGAAGCCTGCCACCGGCTCCTCACAACGGAACTTGGCATTACCCACCTGAAGGCGGTCATCGGCTTTTCAATGGGCGCCCAGCAGGCGTTCCAGTGGGCGGTTTCGTATCCCGATTTTATGGACAGCATTGTCGCCACTTCGGGCACCGCCAAGACTTATGGGCACGGCATCGTACGGCTGGAGAGCCAGATCGCCGCGTTGACCACCGACAGCGGATTCAAGGGCGGCGACTATTCGGAGGAGCCGAAAAAGGGCATCGAGGCGTTCTCTCTTGTCTGGACCGCCTGGCTGTTCTCCCAGGAGTGGTGGAGGCAGGAGCTTTGGCGAACAGAAGAGCCTGCCGGAACGACCTTCGCCCAGGTTGTGGAACACTATCGGACAAACTTCATCCCTGACGCCGACGCTAACAACCTGATCCTGCAGATGCGAACTTGGGAGCGCAACGATGTCGGAGCGACGCCCGGCTTCAACGGAGATGAGGCGAGACCGCTCCGCTCGATCAGAGCGGAAGTGCTGTATATGCCCTCTGAAACCGACCTGTATTTTCCTTTGACTGACGCCCGCTATGAAGGCAGTTCATCCCTCGCTGCACATTGACCCCTATTCCTTCTCTTTGGGGTCATCCGGCCGGCGCGGGAGCAAGTCCTGCCGATGCCAGGTTCCTGAATGAGCACATCAGTGCCCTCTTGAAACTGCGGCGTTAATTATTCGCCGCGAGAGAGAGGAAGCGGCTCTTCGGGGTATTGCTGGTCGAATTTCTCGTCGTAGTTTTCGCCGACGGGACCGTAGC
>CBAAAA010000321.1:0-5985 GCA_964658695.1 uncultured Solirubrobacteraceae bacterium
GCCTAGATCTGAGCCGAGTACCCATTATTCTCCTCCAAACGAGACATTAACCTACACATTGATGTACATCGAGCATCTTACATTACAATAATGCTCAGCTGCACAACAGTGCTTTACCATGTTTTTAACTTGAAACAAAGGGCCTTGTAAATGTTAAGCCCTCAAAAAATGCTTCGACAGTTCATTCAGCGTCCAAAACTCCTGTAGGAATCGCGGATCTCGCTCTCCGGCATTACACCCGTGCGGAATAACACCCGACGGCTTCCAAAAACCACATCTGTTATTCCAAAAATCAAAGCTTGGTCGTTCACGCCCGAACCGTCACTTAGGACCAGAGAAAAGGCTAAATCCACCGTAATGTTGGCTGATCTTGCATTCATCTTGACCGTTCGCGAAATGCCATCGAGGTGATCTCATAATAAAGCTCCCCCGAGCGCACGCGTAAGCACCATCTAAGATCTTAACTAAAAACGGGTTAGTTTCGGAAGAGAATTCCGAGTCCGGAGGTAATTCCGTACAATCTTTCGGAAGTATCATCCGGTACCCAGAGCTGTCTGATTTCCGGTGAAGTAAGCGAACTGGGCAGCGGCGTCCAGTTATTCCCGCCATCCGCGCTCTGAAAAAGCTTGCCGTATCCCACCGCGAAAGCCGTCTGCGTAGCGGCGCGATAAACCACTGAATTGACTGTCGACCCCTGAATGCCGTGTGCATCCGAGAACCAGTCGCTGCCGTTGTCGGCTGACGAATACAAGCCAACTCTAGTGGCCGCCAACAGTCGCGCATTCGCATCGGCGGGAATCGCAACGTCGTTCACGTCCGAAGCCGGAAGCGGGAAAGAAAGCTTGTCCCAGTGATCGCCGCAGTCTTTAGACATGTAGAGCCCCAGTGGCGTCTTTGCGATCAGACGTCCATCGGAATTGGCAGACGCATAGAGCGCCGAGACTTCGGTTGCTCCGTTCATCTCAAGCTGTGTCCATTGCTGCCCCAGGTCCCCGCTGCGAAACAGGCCCAGGTTCGAAGCGATGTACAGCTGACCCTTGGGCCCCTGCTGGATGGCATAGAGGCCGTCGATAGTGGCGGGCGTTACTGTGCGCAGTAGAGTACGCGGCTTAACAGGCGCACGTTTCGCACCCGTTCTCGTCGTCTTTGTCGGCCGCACCGGGGCAGGCGTGGCCACAGGAGGAACAATCACCCGCATCGTATACGGTTTCCACAGATTGCCCTCGTCGCTGCTCTGAAAGAGTTGATGTCCCGTCCCCGCCAATAAGAACTTCTCCTGCGCCGGGCTGCCTGTAATGTAACGGAGATGAACTCCCGCCAAGCCTTTGGGATTTCGCACTTGTGCCCAACTTTCCCCGCGATCCGCGCTGGTGAAAATTCCGGTCGACTCGCCTACCTGCGACTCAATTGCTACGAATCGATTGCCGGTCTTTGTAATTGAGCTGATCTGCCGGTCAACAAACCCGCTGACGATCGGCAGAATGTTCTCGCCGCCGTTCTCCGATTTCCCGAGGCCCTCATACTCCATCGCCATGTACATAGTGGTGGGCTGGGCGGGATCAAAGGCAATGGAGTTGACCTGGGCGCCGTTCACCGTCTTCCAGATCAACCCTCCGTTAGAGGACTTGAACAGGCCCGTCGTCGTGCCGGCATAGATCACCTCCGGTTGTGTGCGATCCCGCCGGATCACATGGGTGCGGCGCGAAGTGTTCGGAATTCCGGCTAACTTCTTCCATGAGTCTCCGCGATTCAAACTCGCATAGATACCGCTGCAAGCGCTGGCAAACACATCCTCCGGTTGAGCCGGATCGACATAGATTGAGAAAACGTCAGAATCGTCGATCATGCCGGAGTGAATCGATTCCCAGGTCTTTCCCGCATCGATGGTCTTCCAGGGCAAGTGCGATGTGCCGGCATAAATAATGTTGCCGTCCTTCGGATCGATGGCCAGCGAGGTGATTCCCTGCATTTCCTGATTATTTGGGTCGGAGATGCGGGTCCAACTCTTGCCGGAATCCGCGCTCATCATCACACCCCGTAGAGTTCCCGCCACGAACTCCGCCGGATTGCTCAAAGACGCCGCCAATGCCCGCACTCCGAAGTCCTTGATGTCAGGCGCCACCGTCCAACTCTTCCCTGCATCGTGGCTGTCGAACAAGCCACCCCCGAAAGCATCCAGCATTCCCACCATGTAGTGGGTCGAGTCACCCGGATCGACAATTATGGACGTCACCTCGCCGAGGTTCCGCTTGGGCAGATCGAGCGGCTCCCACGTGCCTCCGAAGTCCTGACTGGCAAAGAGCAACGAACTCCGGGCTCCGGCAAGCACCGTCTTTGGACTCTCCGGATCCACTGCCACCGTAATGGCGGTTCCCCCAAAAGGACCAGAGATCTTCCAATCAGTGGGCGGGATCGCTATCGACAAAGCTCCCGCGGCCATGGCAACCAGGCCCGTGACGACCGTGAACGGTATAAAAATTCGATGAACCATTATTGATAACTTCTGTTTTAAGTCTCAGACTTTATTGCGATCGAGTCAATGCGAAAGACTCCACCCATATCCCAGTCAGATCATCCGCCGGGAATTCTCGCATCAGCAAACCTTTTGTGAGACGGTACTTCAGGCTCCAAATCGAATCTCCCCAACGGTAGGCATTGGCTCATAGCCCCATGAGCACTCAGAGAGGGATCGCCGGCGTGCGGTCACTTACACTTTCAGCGGCAACACAGCCCTTCCGGATGAGTTTTTCGGAGAAAGGTTCTGATCCAGCAGGATTCGCAACGTCTATTGGTGACCGTAAGCCATGTCGGCCATCTCTGCCGCAAATGCATCCCGGGAATGCATGGCTTACCATCCCGCTTGCCGGCTTCGATCGTGATGCGCGGGGTGCGCCGGCATCTTAAAACGAGTATGGCGCAAAGCCGGGACACTGTTCGGCATTCCGCTACCTTGGATTCCCGGAGATCGCGCAAAAACCGCGGCTGCTGCATTTGGGCCACCCGGTTCGCTAAACTAGGTTCTTAACCTCAACAGGAGTTTCATGGCCGAGAATCAAGTTACTAAGCCGGGCGTCAATGCCCATGCCAGTTCGCCCAAAATTGAGCAGAAAGACAACATCTACGCAGCCGAGTATCTGGGCAGCGGCACCTTTCGCATTACCAAACCGAAGCGCCAGAAAACCAAACGCCGTCAATCGGCTCTGAAAGGCACTACTCGCGGAGCGCGGAAATAACCTATCCCCTTCCCCGCCTGCCACTACATCGTCAGCGTCACTTTATTCAGCGTGCGCGGACTGTCCGGGTTCAAACCCTTCACTTCCGCTAAATTCGCCGCAAACAGCTGCGCTGGAATAATGTAAGGGATAGGTGTGTAAACCTCCTCCGGCAGCTTTCCTTTCTTTTGTCCAAGCGCCACCGGAATAGTTAACGGCGGACCCGTCTGACCTGATATGGTCTGCGCCGATTTATTGCTTTTATCCGTCAGCAGCAGAATGTCGGACCCAATGGATTCCAGCTTTCGTAACAGCTCGCACATCGGCTCCCAGGTTACGCCGCTCGGACAAAAGACAAAAGACGGGAACGACGCTTCGAGCATCGCAATCGGCCCATGCATCAGGTCGGCTGACGAGAAGCGCTCCGCTACCACATAGCAGGTCTCCATCATCTTCAGTGCGAATTCGAGGGCATTTGAATAGTTGAGTCCGCGGCCGATACAGACTGCCTGCCGCATAAACCGGTAGCGCTCTGCACGGATCCGAATCTCTGCCTCCAGCTTCAACGCCGCTTCTGCCCACTCCGCGATTTTTTGCAGCCCTTCCAACTCGATCGGAGCTCCGAGCGCGTAAGCCAGGAGATAAAAGCTGAGCAACTGGCCCGAATAGGTCTTGGTGGCCGCCACGCTCTTCTCTCTTCCGGCGCGCACCAGGAAGGATTCATCCGCCATTCGCGCCAGAGCGCTTTCGCTTTCGTTCGTGATTCCGATCGTGAAGGCTCCCGACGCCTTCGCCTGCTCGAGAAACATATTGGTATCGGTGGATTCTCCCGACTGCGAAATCGCAGCCACCGCACAGCCCTTTACCTTCAACGTGGATCGATAGAGAGTCGCCACTGAAGGCGCCGCTAAAGACACCGGTATGCCGGTCGTAATTTCGATCAGATATCGTCCGAACTGTGCGGCATTGTCTGACGTTCCACGCGCTGCCAGAATCACGAACTGCACAGGGTTCTGTTCGAAATGCCGGCGCAGCTTACGCGCCCTTCGCCACTCAGCTTTCAGAGTGCGCTCAATGGTCACAGGCTGCTGCCGGATCTCGTCACGCATCATTGACATCATTGTGAAGATAGCAGAGGGCACAAACTGTGCGGTAGCAGCAGCTTAGACGCTTTTTATCGAAGCGAAAAGCGGGAGCGGCGCCTCCACGCATGGGCTCTATAACAGCACACGCAAACCGCGTTCCGCCCCTAACAAATACTGCGGACTAATGATGTCCGACATCGGGAGCCGGATGATCGTCGGCTTGATTACAACGAGCGTGTCGGACGTCTTGCGGCTGCGGTTGTTATCGCTGAAAATCTGTCCCAGGCCAGGAATTTGGGACAGGCCGGCGATGCCCGTTCTTGAGACTGTGCTGTCGGCCTCGTTCATGCCCGCAATGATGGCGCATTCCCCTTCCCTCAACCGGACGGTTCCTTTAAACTCCCGCTGATCGATGGTTGGAACTGTGTTAATCGTTTGACTTCCCAGCGCCTTGTACTGCGCTTCCGCATCGATGGTGATGTCTCCGTCGCCATTCACCCGGCCGGTCATCTTGAGCACCAGTCCGAGATCCTCCTGCGTTACCGAAATCGGATTCGCCAGCGTGCTGACTGAGCCTGAAAATCCGGAGAACAAGGCCGAAGCGATCGGATACTTCTCTCCCGCGTGAAGCGTTGCAGTTTGTCCTTCGGCCAGCACCACAGTGGCATCGTAGAGGACCCGGCTGCGAGCGCTGTTGTATGTAGCAATCAAGGAGGTGCTGGTCAGAGCGAGCCCGAAGAAATTCGTGGCGCTTCCGAAAACCAGCAACGACGCCACACCGGTCAGATCCGGCAGCGGATGAGAAAATCCGCCGATGTGAGCGAAATTATAAAGATTTAAGGAGCTCGGCAAGACGATGCCGTATTCGTAAGCACGACTGGTGTCTACCGCGAGGAATTGCACCTCGAGTGAAATCTGCCCATGTGGAAGAAGCAGCGCTTCAAGCAAGGATTGCGCCACCCGCGCTTTGCTCACCTGATCCCGTATCACGACTGTGTTGGCCACACTATCCCAGCTGATCGTCCGCAGATGAAGAGCCCCGCGCACTGCGTTGGCTGCCTCGATCACATCCTTGGACTCCGTCGCTTCCGGCAATTGAACCGTAACCTCGATATTCGGTTCATACTCGCTGCGCTTTGCCTCGCTGTCTCGCGCCACAAAGATTGTGTAGGGAGATACCGGGAAAACAAAAGTGTGGGTCACTTCCGTAATCGCTTCCATGGCCATCCGGAAGTCAGCATGGTCAAGACTGAACTTTCCTGTCTGCCGGCTGTCGAAATCCGGATCGAATACAGTCTCAATCCCATAAGCCCGCGCTATTTGAGCGATTGCGGCCCGTTCATCCACCCGCAACTCGAAATCGTGCACCGCTGGATCAGGGCGCAGTGTTGGAGGGGGCAGCAGCGAACCGGCCGGGACCTCGGGCAAAGGCTGCCTCACGTCAAGTTCGCCCGTCTCATCTTTCCCTGCCTCGGCAGCTTCAACATCAGGAGAAACGTCGGCATTGTCGATATGCGAAGTCATGAACAGCTTTGCCATCGGCGCAAGGGCGTCCCGGCGAACGGCATAGCTGGGAGTATGCGGGTCCCGCACCGCGGCCTCGGCGTAAAGCAGGTAAGCGCGCACCACGTGGCCCGCGTTCTCCTCGCGATGCGCCTTCTTGGCCAGCCTGGCGGCCAAGTCGCTTT
>CBAAAA010000322.1:0-5960 GCA_964658695.1 uncultured Solirubrobacteraceae bacterium
GTGCGAGATGTCGGTCCCACTTGGCCCCACTGCTATCCAGGCTTGCAGTGCAGCACTCCAGGCGACGGACGAACGATAGCCGCCAGGACCCATTCGAGCCAGGTGCCAGCTTGTACCTTCGTCGTCGGTCCAGATAGCGGCACTTGCGCCTTGCTGCGGCTGTTTGAAGTCTCCACCGACTGCTACCCCGTGCCGGGCGTCTCGAAACGCGATGGAAAATACTCCGGCCGATTCGATGCTTGAGCCGAGCGGAACCTGAATCGCCGCCCAGACCTTTCCCTTTCTGTGAAAAATACGCGCGCCGCCCTTTCCACCGGTGCCAAAGAACAGGTCGCCTCCAGACGTCACTGTCAGCGAGGAGTTGCTGGCGGCGAATGCCCCTTCGCCCAGTGGCTCCGCCCTCAAAGCGGAGCTTTCGTCAGGCTGCCAGGTGCGCCCTCCATCGCCCGTACTCAACAGCACGAAGCGCCCGTTCACAGGGTCGCCCAGCAAGAAGCCTTTCCGCTCATCCACAAAGAAAAGCCCGTCCCAGAAACCGTCCTTCTCTTGGTTTGAGGCGAGCAAAGTCCAGTTCTCGCATCCGTCTTCCGTCAGATAGAGCCGGGAGGAATCACCGGGGCCGCTCGACATGACAATGGCACGCTGCGAACTCCAGGCCCACACGGAGCGGAAGTCCAGCTTCGCCGCATCGGAGGGAACAGAGCAGGCTTTCCACGCGCCATTTTCGAATCGCAGGACCGTACCGGATGTTCCTCCAGCCCAGGCGACGCTGTCCGATATGGCATGGATGCCGCGCAAACTCGCCCGGCTGACGGTTGCTTCCGGTTGCCACTGAAAAGGCAGAACGATAGCCAGAGAAACGACTAAAAGTCGCAAGCGTACATTCTACTGCCTCAGGCCAGCTAAAATTGGAGAATGCCTGCAACTACGACAGAGTCGGTCGCCGTACCACCGCTACGTTCACCCTGGCTGACAGTTCTCCTCTCTTGGGTTGTTCCCGGTGGAGGACATCTGTTCCTGGGAAAGCGGCTGCGTGGAGGAATTATCTTCCTGACGGTGCTGCTTTGCTTTGTGGTTGGCCTTCTCATGCGCGGGCCGCTATTCGAAGTGACGAGCGGGGGAGATGTTCTGTCGCGGCTCATTCAATGGGGCGGCCACCTCGGCGACATGGCTTCAGGGCTTTTTTACTTTGTCGCAGTCTGGACGGGATACGGTCCTCCGGACCGGGCAGGACACACCTCCGATTACGGTTCGAAGTTCATCGTCGCCGCTGGTCTGCTGAACATCCTGGCTATGGTTGACGCGTACGAAATTGCGAAGCGCGAGAAGGACTAATAAAATGCACCTCGATTTGAACCACTTTTGGACGTCAGTTTTATTTGCGCTCTTCAGCAGCGTCATCCTTGGAATCGTTACCAAGACCACCGACCGCGAGCGGATTCGCTATGGCGCGTACTGTTTTGGTTGTTTTGTTGTCGCCCTGTTCGGTATCGGTTGGGTGATGCACTTCCTGCACGGCTAAAAAATGAAAAAGTTCTATATCGAGACGTTCGGCTGTCAGATGAACGCTCACGATTCGGAGAAAGTGATCGGCACTCTGTTGCAGGAGGGCTACACGCAAGTAGCGCAGCCGGAAGATGCCGAACTCATTCTTTATAACACCTGCAGCATTCGCGATAAAGCCGAGCAGAAGGTGTTTCATCGACTGGATCAGTTCAAGCGGACTGCGGGAAAAGGCAAGGTCTTCGCAGTGCTTGGCTGTGTGGCGCAGCAGGAAGGCGAAAAGATCTTCGAACGCGCCCCGCACGTCAGCATGGTGGCCGGATCAGCCAGTTATACCAAGCTGCCGCAGATGCTGGTGCAGTTGGAAGCTGGCAATCGCCGCGTCACCGGTTTGAGTCTGGATACCGACGAGACCTTTGACACTCCGTTCACCCGGCGTGATAACCCGCACCGGGCCTACATCACGATCATCGAGGGATGCGATAAGGCCTGCGCCTATTGCGTGGTTCCCTTTACCCGTGGACCGGAGCGCAGCCGAACCAGTGAGAGCGTGCTTCGGGAAGCGCAAACCCTGGCGACTTCCGGCTACACCGATGTTCAGTTACTTGGCCAGAACGTCAACAGCTACCGGGATCCTTCGCCTGCTGGTTGGGATTTTTCGCAACTGTTGAAGAAGACAGGCGAGATCGATGGTATCCGGCGGGTACGTTTTACCACCTCCCATCCTCGCGATTTCGTGAAGGGAATCATCGACGCGATCGACGAGAACGAGGCGTTGTGCAACCACGTTCATCTTCCGGTGCAGTCCGGATCGACGAAAATCCTGGATCGCATGAGGCGGCTGTACACGCGCGACGATTACATGCGTCGCATCGAGTGGATGAAGAACGCGCGCCGGGACATCGCTATCACGACGGATATCATCGTTGGGTTTCCCGGAGAAACGGAAGAGGATTTCAACGCGACCGTAAAGATGGTTGAGGAAGTTGGCTACGACGCCATGTTTATCTTCAAATACTCAAAGCGTCCCAATACTTCCGCCTTGCAATATGAGGATCACATTCCAGAAGAGGAGAAGACTCGGCGCTTCAATATCCTGCAGGAGCGGCAGCGGGCGCTGCAGGTGGTGCGCAATGCCGCATATGTGGGCCGGATAGAAGAGGTGCACGTGGAAGGCTTTAACTCTGCGACGAAACAGTGGATTGGGCGTACCACGCAAAACAAGACCTTGAATTTTTATGACGCGTCGCTTCCTGAGCCGAAGCAGGAACAAACACTGACGGGACAGTATCTGGACGTGTTAGTGACCCGCGCCGGGCCGAACAGTCTGGCGGGGGAGCGGTGTGCCGGATACGTGCAATAGTTGGATTACGGAGGCAATATGGAAATTGAAATGAAAATCCGAGGGCTCATGATGGACCCGATGAGCAATATGCCTATCGTGGTTCTGAAAGATCTGGCCGGAGATTCTGTACTGCCCATCTGGGTCGGCATCTACGAAGCGAATGCGATTGCGCTCGAGATCGAGAAGGTGACGACGCCACGGCCCATGACGCATGACCTGATTAAAGTGTTGCTGATGGGCTTGGAAGCCTCCATCAAGAAGGTCGTCGTCAGTGAGTTGAAAGACGATACGTTTTATGCCCTGATCTGGCTGGAAAGGGGCGGTCAATTGATCAGTGTAGACTCTCGCCCGAGTGATGCACTTGCTCTTGCATTGCGGCATGACTGTCCGATTTACGTGGAAGAGCGGGTGCTGAAGACGCAAAAGGATTCCAGTAATGTTTCGGAGAAGGTAAACAACGAAGAGCTTCGAAAGTGGCTGGAGAACTTGAATGAAGACGACCTAGGCCGCTACAAAATGTAAGCGGGTTATCGGAAATCGGGATCCGACCGTGGGCATTGGGCCGCGAGTAGTTGCTGTCCAACCTGCGATGTCGCCGACCTACACTCGACCTACAATAAAGATTCCGATGAAAGCACGCGTTTATGTCTCAATCAAGCCCACCGTTCTTGACCCGCAAGGTCAGACGATCTGCTCGGCGCTTCAGGGGTTAGGGCATCGGGAAGTCGCCGCCGTCCGGCAGGGAAAATACTTTGAGATTGCCGTAGCGGAGGGAACCCCGCAGGGCAAAGTGGCCGCCGTTCTGGACGAAATTGCACGAGATGTCCTCAGTAATCCGGTCATTGAAGATTATCGAGTTGAGATTTTAGACTAAAACCGCCTCCTTATTCTTATGTGTGGAATCGTCGGGTATATTGGTGCGCGCGACGCCGCGCCACTGATTGTGGACGGCCTGCGACGGCTGGAATATAGGGGATATGATTCGGCCGGCGTGGCCGTTTTCTCGGATGAAAAGTGCCTGGAGGTGCGCCGGGCCTCTGGGAAATTGCGGAATCTGGAAGAGGTTCTCCGAAGTAAGCCTCTCAGCGGCACGTATGGGATTGGTCATACACGCTGGGCCACACACGGCCGTCCAACGGAAGAGAATGCCCATCCTCACCGCGATTGCACCGGCGAGATCGTGGTGGTTCACAACGGCATCGTCGAGAACTACCTGTCTCTCCGCAAGCAGTTGATTGCGGAAGGCCACACTTTCAAGACCGAGACCGACACCGAAGTGATCGCTCACCTGGTCGAGAAGTACCTGAAGGAGAACGGCAAGCTGGAGGATGCGGTCCGCTGTGCCCTGAAACAGGTGCATGGCGTGTTCGCGATCAGCGTCATTGCTTCGACGGATCCCAACAAGATCGTATCCGCCCGCTCCGGGCCTCCTGTGGTGATCGGTCTAGGGGACGGAGAGTTCTTTGTCGCTTCCGATGTTCCCGCGATTCTGAGCCACACGCGCGACATGTTCTTCCTGGAGGACGGCGACGTGGCCGTTCTGACGCCCGATGGCGTGCGTCTGACAGATTTGAATGGCAAGAGCGTGAAGCGGCCGGTGTCCCGCATTTTGTGGGATCCCATCATGGCTGAAAAGGGCGGTTTTAAGCACTTCATGCTCAAAGAGATTTTTGAGCAGCCGCGGGCTGTGAAGGATACGATGCTGGGGCGCATTGGGCTAGAGAGCGGCCGGGTGTTTCTCGATGAAATCACTATTCGCGAAGACGAATTTCGCCAGTTCCGGCAGATAAAAATCGTGGCCTGCGGGACCAGCTGGCACGCCGGTCTGGCAGGGAAATTCATTATCGAACGGCTGGCGCGTCTTCCGGTGGAAGTGGATTACGGCAGCGAGTTCCGGTATCGCGACCCTATCATTGAGCCCGACACGCTCACAATAGTGATCTCGCAATCCGGTGAAACGGCAGATACGCTGGCGGCGCAGCGCGAAGCGAAGTCAAAAGGATCGAAGTCGCTGGCGATCTGTAACGTGGTGGGGTCGATGATCACTCGCGAGGCGAATGGCACCCTGCTGACGCATGCTGGGCCGGAGATCGGCGTCGCTTCGACGAAAGCGTTCACCTCACAAATCACGGCGCTGCTCATCTTGGGCATGTATCTGGGACAGGTTCGCGGCACGCTGAGTGCGAAGCAGTCGTGCGCCATGGTGGAGGAACTGGCTCTGATTCCCGGCAAGCTGGAGCAGGTTCTCTCGCAGCATGCTGTTTACGAGGAGCTTGTCAAACACTTGTCGCGGGCCCAGGATTTCCTGTATTTAGGACGCGGCATTCATTTCCCGATTGCGCTAGAAGGCGCGCTCAAGCTGAAGGAGATCTCTTACATCCACGCCGAAGGATATCCGGCCGGCGAGATGAAGCACGGGCCAAACGCTCTGATTGACGAGAGCCTTCCGGTGGTGTTCCTGGCGACCCGTGATCCGCTTTCCGAAGAGAGCCAGATCCACTACGAGAAGACGCTTTCGAACATCCAGGAAGTAAAGGCGCGGGGCGGAATTGTGGTCGCGATCGCCTGTGAAGGAGACGAAGAGGTGGCGGGAATGGCCGATCATGTCATCACTATTCCGGTCACGCGGGAGCTGCTTTTGCCGATTCTGGAGATGATTCCGCTGCAACTGCTGGCGTATCACATCGCGGTGCATCGCGGGTGTGATGTGGACCAGCCGCGTAATTTAGCCAAGAGCGTCACCGTCGAATAAGTCAGGCAGTCCCCATTAGTTCCTTCAGCCGGAGATATCCGGCGCGGCTGACAGGCACCTTCGCGCCGCCGGTGAGGATCGCGATGCGAGTATCGCGCGTGTAGGGCTCGACCTTGGTGACCCGCTCCAGGTTCACCAGATAGGAACGGTGTGTTCGGACGAAACGTTCCGGATCGAGCGCCGATTCAAGACTCGAAATGGTTTGCGCCTTGAGGTAGGTCTTGCCGCCGGTGCGGAGCGCAACATAATCGTCCTGTGCTTCCGCATAATCGAGTTGGTCGGCGGGAATGATGTGAATGCGGGCGCCGTCTTTGACTACGACTCGCTGCAGGTAGCGTCCTGGTCCTCTGGCTGATCGAT
>CBAAAA010000323.1:0-5939 GCA_964658695.1 uncultured Solirubrobacteraceae bacterium
CACACCTTTCGATCACACAGCGGTTGATTTTCTCGAGTCGTTAGACGTCCCTTGCTACAAGGTGTCGTCGTTCGAGAACACTGACCTGCCGCTGATCAGGAAGATAGCCGCTACCGGAAAGCCAATCATGATCGCGACCGGCATGGCGACGCTGGCCGAACTGGATGAAACCGTGACCGCGGCGCGGCAGGCCGGCTGCCGCGACCTGGTACTGCTCAAGTGCACCAGTAACTATCCCGCGGCGCCGTGCGACACCAACGTCAATACCATCCCGCACATGCGCGAGTTGTTCGGCTGTCAAGTGGGGCTATCGGATCACACCATGGGCATCGGCGTTGCCGTGGCCGCAGTCGCACTGGGAGCGACGGTGATCGAGAAGCACTTTACGTTGCGGCGGGCCGACGGTGGCGTGGACGCGGCGTTTTCATTAGAACCTGAGGAACTGCGCGCTTTAGTCACGGAAACTGAGCGAGCGTGGCAGTCGCTCGGACAGATCAGCTACGGCCCAACCAGTAAGGAGATTTCGGCACGCCAGTTCCGGCGGTCCTTGTATATCGTCGAAGACGTTGCTATCGGAGAAATCCTCACACCCGGCAGCGTGCGGGCCATTCGTCCAGGAAACGGTTTGCCACCCAAGTATCTCGATCTGGCTCTCGGCCGGCCTGTCACGCGGAACGTAAAACGCGGCACACCTCTGAGCTGGGACTTAATTCTGTAAGGACAGATTCGACGCGTTAATTCGACTATTCGCCCGGACGGACATCTCCACCATGTTCAGGTTGCTTCGGCGGCCAGATCGAAGGATGCGGAGGGCATCCGGTCCGGCGTTGAAAAGCAGGTCAAGCACTGACAAGTAAGGCAGGAACGGGCCGTGCAATTGAGAGTACCGCGGATGCGCGTAGTCCTGAAACACCACGGATCTCCCACTCTGCTCGAACAGAGTATCGTTCTGGAGATAGCTGAAGGAACCCGCAGGAGAGAGATAGGCGCCGGCTCCCAGAAGGTTGCAGAGGTTGACCAGCAGTTCCGCCTTCCGCCCGTCCACTTTCAGGCTTGAAGATCTTACAAAGCGGCCCACTATGCCCAGCATGGCGCACAAGACTTCAATGATGTGAATGTTGAGTTCCGCCAGACTGTCCCACTCTCGCGCATAGATCTCCCGCAGCTGCTCGGAATACATCGGCCAGAAGGGAGCCTGGCGATAGGACATCTCCAGGGATGTCCAATGTTTGCGCCGCCAGCCACTGTTGCCGGTGAGGCGGACGTCCAGGACGCTCTGCCCTAAGGCCTGGTGGACAGGAAGCGTGAGCCAGAGGGGTCCCTGATGAGTTTTGATGCGGTTTCTCTGTTGCCAGGACTGCTTCTCGAACTGGAGACTATCGAGAAAAACGAAAAGCTCACACTGATCTATTAAGTCGAAATATCCCATCCAAGGCAGGTAAGTAGGCTGCATGGCGACCAGCAACATTTATGGGACCTTGGGCCTGGGATTGAAATGCTTCGAGATGCGTGAGGCGTTGCCCATTTCGCATTCGAGTGCCTGGAATAAGCGCTTTACCTGGACTTCCCGAAGAGCTGGATACAAGGGGACGGAGATCAGGCTGTTCACGCACTGCATGGCGCCTGGGAAGTTCTTGTCGGGAAGGCCAAGGAGCACGTGCAGAGGGGGAAACACCCCGCGCCCCAGTTCGATGCCCTTGGCAGCCAGGCGCGCAATCAGTTCAGGCACGTCACCGGGAACCGGGATCATGTATCGATAAAAAACATTGCTTCCGTCGGTTGGGACGTCAGGACAAAGCATGCCCCATTGTTGAAACGCCTGAGTATAGCGCCTGGCCAGGACAATGCGCCGTTCGATGAATTCCGGCAATTGTGTCCACTGACTCAGCCCGAGAGCCGCCTGCAAGCCGCTCATCTGATAGTTGACTGCCGGGGCATAGGCTCCCCGTAGCTGGTTGGGCGCCATCTGGCGCCAGCTTACGATACGCCGATCGGATGCACCCAGTTCCCGGACCCGCTCCACCAGATGCTTGTCCCGGGATACAACAATGCCGCCCTGGCCCGCGCTGATCATCTTCGACTCCGACAGGGAGGCGATTGCAATAGCGCCCCAAGAACCCGCCATACGGCCATTCATCCTGGCGCCTAAAGAGAGAGTGAAATCCTCTATGACGGGCACGCCAAGATCTGTGGGGATCTTGGCCAAGCCGCCAAACATATGGGGCAGAATGACAGCCTTTGTGGAGCGGGTCAGCCGCTGCCGGACCTGCTCGGCGGAGGGCGCGAACCGGCAGTCCCGCACGCAGCACTCGTTGTCAATGAGAACTGGTCTTGCGCCACATAGATGCACTGCGTGCAGCAGGGCGACGCAGGTATATGAGGGCATGATGACCTCAGCTTCCCTTCCGATGCCCAGCGCCATCAATGCCAGATGCAGGGCCGCTGTTCCGCTCGATACCGCTACCGCGCCCGCCACCCCCAGACTGGCCGTTACCTCCTGTTCCAAGACCTCGATTTCCCGATCGCCCGCAGCACCCAGTCGCCGCGTCACAAAAGACCTCAGGTGCCGCCGGTCCGCCTGAGTAATCGTCGCCCGCACCAGTGGGATAACGGACGCCCGAGCCCCCTCGTTATGCCCCACTGCCGGACACCTCCCCGGCGATGCCGAACGGCGCGCCCCTCTCCGATAGATGGGAAACCACTCTCCCAGCGCCGTGCCCGTCGATCAATTTCATGCCCCGGGATGCCATCCTGGCGCGCTGTTCCGAAGATCGCATCAGCGCTGTCAGGGCATCTGCCACGCGCTCAGGCGCCAGCTCATCGAAGTTCCCCAGGTTAGTTACCACACCCATTTCGTGGAGGGTTGCCGCACAGGGCCGTTGATTCTCCGCCGCCACTACCACTGCTGCCGGTAACCCCATAAAGGCCATCTCCCAGCACGTGCTCCCCGCGGCGGAGATGGCAAGGTCGGCCCAGTTCATCCATCGTGGCATCGACTCGGTCTCTTCCTCCAAGCGGATGGGCAGGCCCGATTCGAGGATTGTAGCGCGCAGGCATCTGACATGGGGATTGGCCGGACCTGCTATGACCACGGCTTCGAAGCCGTTCTGGTCCATATGCCGCAGCGCCTCGACGATTCTCATCGTGACGTTGTTGGAATCTCCGCCACCTAAGGTGATTAGCAATTTGCGCGCGGTCTCCGGCGCCATCCGCCCCTGTCTGCCCGTTTCCAGAAATTCACGCCGCAGGAGAGCGTATCTCGCCCCCAGGAGGAGATCGGTATCCTGTTCACGCCGCGCATACAGGCTCTCCGCCGCCCAAAGATTCTGATTCAGAACGATATCGGCGCAGTATCGTCCGGCATGGCCATAATCGTCGATGCAGAGGAGTTTCAACCCGGCACGTTTGATGGCGTGGTGATATTGGTAACCGAACGCATAACCGTCCACCACAACCGCCGCCGCCGATCGCTGTCGCGCGAGTGCTACCAGTTGTTGCGCATCGTCAGGGCTTCCCGCCTCAACCTGCAGATGACAGAGCCTCATTCCGCGAGTTTCAAGACGGCGTTCGAGAGCGGGCATGCGAAAGGCGGATACGAATTCGACATTGCCCCCCGCCAACCGCCATGCCTCTGCGAGGGCCAGGCAGCGCATGGCGTGCCCCACTCCAATCTCTGCGCTGGCGTCCGCCCGGATCAGCAGATTCCACATGTCGTCAACACTCCAGCAGCGTCTTTTGGCGGATGTGGCGGTTCAGTTCATAAAGACCCGGTTCGCGGGCCAGCAAGCTCAGCACGGCATGCCAGTCAAAAACGCCGCTCCCATCTAAGCGGTCGTAAACCGCCCGCACGAATTCCAAGTCCTCTCTGCTATCCACGGTCCATCGCAGGCGGCTGTAATCCGCAGGAGCTGCTACATTAACCAGACGAAAACGCTCCGCATGTTGAAACATGTAGGGCGTCACGTGCGTGCGCTCATAGTCCTGGGTGGCATCTCTCCACGCCAGTTCAAGAGCTGCCGCCGTCATTACTTCTGTCCCCAGGCCAACCGGATAGCTCGCGGTGAGATCGTTGGCGGCAAGGTCGGCGGCTTCCGCCAGAAAAGCAGCCACCACGCGGCCCGACTCACCAGGATCGACGAGCGGACAGTCCGCGGAAATCCTGACGATCCCTTCGGCGTTCCACTCCCGGGCGGCACGATAATGCCGATCCAGCACGTCGCTTTCACTCCCCCGGAACACAGGCGCATTGATATGGCCGCATTCCTGAATGATGACCTCGTCCCGTGGACTTGCGGTCGTGGCGACAACTACTTCGCTCACCCCGCGAACACGTCGGACGCGCTTCACGACGTGCTCAAGCATTGATCTCCCAGCGATCTTGGCCAGTACCTTCCCCGGTAGCCGGGTGCTGCCCATGCGGGCCTGAATGATCGCTACGATTCGCACGTTTCGGCTACTTACACGTCGCCGTAGTCTGTGTACGTGCCGCCTTGCAAGGTACAGATACAAGCTGCTGCATGTGTGACAACCATCACCTGTCTCTTCAGGTGGTGGCTCGCTCCCGGAACTCTTCTCATGCGCTTGTCGCACTGCCGGTCAGTTAGGCCGTTCGTCGCAGCAGCGTCCAGTTGCCGTTATCCCACTCCGGTTCCAGGCGCTTCCACAGAAAGCCATAGCTGACGGGTTCGAATTCCCCTGTTTGATCCAGGAATTCTCCTGCGAAATCACGCTTGAAGAGCTTTCCGGAATGGCCTCTATATAAGACCTCGACCGGCGCCGGATTGAAGTACTCGTTTATAAGCACAAACCGGTTGCTGATCGCGGCCATTTTTCTGTAAACATTCACCAGATCGTCCGGATTGATGTGAATGAGTACTCCGCAGGTAAACACCAGGTCAAATCGCTCCTCCGGTGCATAGTCCTGCACCGAAGACTGAACCGCGGTCACACCCGGGAGTGAAGAAAGAACACTGAAGGCGGATGGATTCAGTTCCACCCCGGTAACCTTTAAGGAAGGATCCAAACCTTGAAGAGCGATCAGATTATGACCCCGGTTTGCTCCTAGTTCGCAGACCGACCGCACGCCGGGCGCCAGTTTCAGAATCTGCTCAAAGAATGGCGTGCGCCCGGCCGGCGCCGGAACGTTCCGTTCTGTATACGCGGTTCCAAACTCTCCGGCCCAGAAAAGCTCCTGTTCGCTTAATCTCGTCATGCTTTCACCTCTAAATTTGTAGCGGCCACGCACACTCAGCCGAGTGAATGAACTTCTGTCAGCTGACAAAACTCGTCCTCAGTGGGCTGGGCAGATGGAGCTTCTTTCACAGATTGGGCCGCCACCAGTTGCTCCAATTGGCGGGCTACTTTTTCGAGGATTGGCGGCCAGGGCGCGGGCCAAGGCTCGTTATCTCCCCAGTAGAAGTAACGCCCGCTGGGGTGCCAGGGGTTGAAATTCTGGCCAAGGGAAGTCCAATCATCACCCTTGCTCGACGAGAACACCCAAGTGGGAATGCCTAAGGCGCACGCCATTTGCGCTACCGCCGTGGCGGCGGAAATCACCAGGTCCAGCGTCGAGATCAACGCGGCCACATTTTCCTGGTCGTCCCTGAGATCAAGTTCGTTCCACCTGTGGAGCCGCGCGCCGAAGCTACGTTCGGCCTCGCATAATTCCTGCTCGCAGTTGTCGTACTGGAGGTTGACAAAGTGAACTCCGGAAGTGCTCAGTACCGGTCCGAACTGATTCAGCTGCGGATAATACATCGCGCGCGGCCCTTTGTTCAGCATGCTACGCCAGCAGATGCCGACCTTCAGGCCGGCGCCCAGCGCGTCCATTCGCCTCCTCCAGTGGCTCACCCGAACCGGGTCGGGAACCAGGTAGGCCGGTTCTTCCGGAAAGCTGTTGATGGTAGGCCGGAACCATTTTGTAAGAGCGGCGAGAGGAA
>CBAAAA010000324.1:0-5934 GCA_964658695.1 uncultured Solirubrobacteraceae bacterium
CCAGACGAACGGAGCTGCAGGAGCGTAGCCGCTCGTTCTTGACCGCAGTGCAAGCAACAGAGAAGATAAAGCAGGAAGGCTTTTCCATGATCTGCGAAGCAGATCTCAAACCGCTCGCTTGTCGAGCACCGCTCGACTGCTTTAGCACGGTAGCGCAGGAGGCCCGGAGACCATGATCTGCGGAGCAGATTTCAAATCGGAAGCCCGGAAACCATGATCACCACAGACGCACATGCGGCCGCGCTGGATTGGGCGGGCCGGGCCTTACGGGAGGAGCTGCCGGAGAAAGAAGCCGACAGCATCGGCACGCGGGCGGAAATGCTCTGTGCGATCGCTGCCGCTGAAGGCGTTCCGATTGAAGTGCTGATCGAATGGATTCACACTCGCATACCGGGAAAGAGTTGGAGCGGTGAGGAGTGGCGAAAGTTCTCAGCGAAGTATAGCGAGGCGTCGCGAGTGGCTGAGGCGAGGCCCTTTCACTTCAGTTGTTCTTCAAGAACTTCCTGGTAGCTTCGGCTGTGGTGTAGACTTCGCCATCGATCAGCAGTCGGCCAGTATATGGGCCGCCAGGGCTCTCGAACTCCCACGCGATGGCATGGTCCGCGCGCGCCAGCTTCCCCCGCCATCCGAATTGAGCGAAGCGAGCGCACCCCGTTAGGGGTGCTCCTGGTCATGGTTCTTGAGTACGATGAGGTTCATCAGCAAGAGTTCTTGTAATCCGTAGACTTTGGGTTGTCCGCAGCTCTCGCAACGTCGTTGGCGGGCATCCGGCTCTACGCCCGAGTCGGTGGTTTCTCCGCACGCGAGGCAGAAGCCGAGATATTCTTCCTGTTCGTGGCGATATTCTTCTTCGCTCATGACGGGCCGGAATTGGGTTACGCCGGCGCGTGTTATGTAGGTCTTTTTTGGTCATTTATGTTCTTCTCTGTCCTGCTGGACAGAAGGGCCAGGAAAGCGAAGGAGTCAAGAGCGGCGCTGGCGCCGTGCATTTCACTCTTGACCCGGAGCTTAGAATCGACATCGCAGCAGGACAGAGCGAATATCACCTTGCGCGGCAGGCGGAGCGTTAGCGCGAGCCCACCTTGTTGCAAAAAGGGGCGAGGCCCCTTAGGAGGCCTCCGGATCTACGGGCGGTTCGGCCGCATCGCTTTGCTCGGATTTGGCAGTGCGGTCCAGGATGCGAATGGTGTCGGCCTTGAGTTCGACCGCGAGCTGCTGGATGACGTGCTCGATCGATTTCTTGCCGTTGGGAACTTTGATGCTGCGATCGTACTCACGTGTGCCCAGTTCGCCCTGGACGAAAACGTGGGTGCCCTTCTGCAGGCGCTCGGCCATGGGTTCGAAGCCTTTGCCGAAGGCGATCACGTTGTGCCATTGGGTCTTTTCTTGCCACTCGCCTTTGTCGTCCTTCCAGGATTTCTTGGTGGCGACGGAAAACTTCACGACCGGCGTGGCGTTCGGCAGGTACTTGGTCTCGGCGTTCTTGCCGATGAATCCGATGATGGTGAGCTGATTGAGGTTCATAAGAGTTTCTTCTTTCTGCCCTGTTTTGCTTGGGCACTCAACAGCAAGGGCGGCTGCTCCCAAACCAAGGGAGTGCATTCGATGGGGGAGCCGAACAATTTCTCCTTCGCTCTTTGGCGAGCTGCGCGAGTAGTCAATTCACAAATTGTTTGGGGGGACCGTCGAAAGCAGAGCGACCGCCGGTGCCGGGCGCAGGGTTTTCGCCTGCAGCGGTGCCAAGGAAATCAGGTGGAAAGAAGGACCAGAACCGGTCAGCCACAAATCCGGGACATCGCTCCACGCCTGGGTTCTTCCGCCTGCCGAACTTGCTTCGCGGGTTGTGAACAGGAACACCAAAGAAAGAGAAGGTCGATGGGAGTGGCGAGACGAAACACACGGCGTAAGCGCCGAATGCGGGCTTCGCGTCTCCCTCGGTGGTTAGATAGGGCACATCGATTCGTGGAGTGGGCGAGCGTGTCGGGTGGTGTACCGCATCTCAGAAAAAAGGTTCAGGCAAGAAGCGGCGGCCAGCCAGCGTCCTGGTTCGAAGGCCGACGCCTTCCACTCTGGAACCAGACACGCCCGGGCCAGCTGGCGGCCGATCTCGCGCATGAGGAGGTCGTTTGCTTTATGGGCCTCGCCCCAGGAAACGTGTTGAGGGGAGGGTGCGGGGGAAGGAACGGCCCCGCTTCAATGGGAAGAGCTGTGACTTGAACCATCGTTTGGTCGTTTTGGCCAGCGGATGGGTCCTTTTCTCGGTGGCCAAGGGATGCTTCCCACTGGCAGTGGTGGGAATTTGGCAAATTCAGCGTCGAGAGCCCGTACTCCAGCGTCAATGGCCGCCGCAAGGGCCAAAAAGAAAGGCTCAGTGGATAAACTTCGCAGAGTTTCCCATGCGGAGGTTTTGGTACCCGCGGCCAATCGATGCTTCCCGTTCCGCACTCTGGGCCAAGGGATGCTTCAAGTGACCAAAAAAAGAGCCGAACGGCCGATCTTGCCGGCTTCCGAATTGCCGATTCAGGTCAGAGACCGCGTTTCGATTCGTGAATTCGTCGCGAGACGCGCTCCATATCGCGGGGGAGTTGTCGCAAGCGCTGCTTCAACTGAATAAAAATGTCCTGGAGAAACCCCGCTTCGTCCTGGTCCAGCCAGTCGGAGGGCATGTGAGCCAAGGCATGAGCGAACAACGCGCTTGAGGGGCAGCGATTGGAAGGTGTCGATCCACTGACCGATGGTGGAGTCGGTCATGGTTTCGTAAACGGAAGAGACGTGGTACGGAGACGCCGAGAAGGTTGCGGGGAACTCCCAATGAGGACCGTTCCAAATGAACCCGTGGTCAATGAAGCGGACGGTGGGTTGTTGATCCGGAATACGAAAGCCGCCTGGCGAGTATTGGCCTGGCATAGCCATTGGTCGGCAACGAGCGCTCTGATGAAGAGCTGCGTCTCGGGGAGCCTGGCCGGCAGTTTGTCGAAGACCGGTTGAGAGATGGGATCGGAGGCCAGCCATTTCGAAGCGAAGCAGGAGCCCGTCGCAAGCGGCTCACGGCGTGAGCCGATCTGAAGGCGTAATTCAGGAAGGCGGAAGAGACATTCCGGCGTAATTTCGACTACCGACACTTCGGGGACCGGCAACTGCGCGGCTTGCCAGAGTGCCGCCGCTAAACATTCGTTGATCAGCACCCGGCGATGCTGCGGGTTGTTTTTGGCTTTGATGGCGTAGTAACAATCGTCGTCCGTCTGGACGAGGTGAGCCTGCGATCCTCCGCAGCTTGCGAATGTGCGTGACACTCTGTAGCGGTCGTGGTTCGAGCGAAAGCTGTTGCGCCATGAAGCGTCCCCTGATGTGCGGCTGCACGTGCGGAGAGCCAAACTGGCGAGGTCAAGGCCGGAGCGCAGCGGAGTTCATCATAGCCTTGAGCCGCCAGTTACGATGGGGAGAACAGCCGCACAGAAGAGCCGTTCCGAGGTGGATCGAATTGCCGGACACGGAGAGGAATACCCAAGTGGATCTCCATTGGGTCCGCTGGGAATCGCATCAGCGGTACCACGCCATTTACGTCAGCGCGCCCGGTGTCCATTGGATGTATTGCGGCCGCAGCATTCGCCCTGGGGCGGTGCTGGAGGAAAGCCAGGAACCGCCGGCCCGATGCCGGCATGCCGTTTGCGAGTGAGAAGCGCGTTCCTGGTGCCCGATCCACTGAGGGCCCTGCGAACCAGGCAAGGACTTTCGATGCCGGACCAGCATGAGCGTTAGTCCGCGCTCGGCGACCGCATCCTTATGGAAGTCGCGATGTCATTGAATGAGGGAGGTCACTGCAATTTTCCGTTCGAAATAGATTCGTAAAACGTCTTGGATCGCTGGTTGTTGAAACGTGAGAGAAAGAGCAAATACGTCAGAGGTGGCAACTTGTTGAAATCCGAGCAGGCTCCAGAACGCACGTAATTTGGTTTCGGCAGGTCCCCACTCCGGGAGGCGCTCGTCGCGGCTGAGTCTAAAACCATCTTGTACCGACAACAGCTCATATTTCTGAAGAAGCTCGTAGGGTGCTGGCACGCACGCGACAAGGCCGCCGCTGGGGCCAAAATGGTCGACCATCAATTTGGCGGCGTAGAGTCCGTAGCCTTTGCCTCGAAATTCAGGTTCGATGCGGATTCGATCCAGAATTAATAGGTCGTGCGAGTACGGCTCGAAGATGGATTGCACCGAATCTTTGAAAGAAGACCCCTCTGTTTCGAATAGGTCCAAATAGAGTGCGGTGTCGGCACTGTGAGCGTCCAGAACCTCAAAGCACGAAACCTGATCTTCCGCCGCGTTTCCGAGATGAACTAAGTACGCGCTGATGCTACCGACTGTCTTCGAATCGTCCTCATCAAATGGAATGCAGACGTCACCGCTCAACGGCGTGATGTAGTTGTCCGGCTCAGGATGGTCCCACATCGGGAGGGCCGTGCTCTTCAGTTCAAGGAATACGGACTCGAGCACAATGGGTTTGAGTGCGCTTCGCTTTGGTCTGGAACGATGGGTCGCAGAAGCGACCTTTTTATGATTGGGCATGGAATTTGCGACTTCGATGGGAAGGGGACGGACTGATTTCATTATTGTCTTTGCTGTTTGCATGGCTTCGGGACTATACAGTGCGGGCGCAGCGGGAAGGGGAGACCAGCAGCCAGAAGGCCTGCCGGGTGCAGCGAGAGAAACTGGCGTCCGCCGTCATTCGCGCTCTGGAAGATCTGGTTTGATGGTGTCGTCGCTTGAGGATCTGAATGGAAGAAGTTCTGGAGTTAGCCGCAGTAGGCTAAGGGCGAGCGACAAAGCTGGGAGCAGTGCCGATGATTGACCCACCAAAATCAGAAAGGAGTGCCTCTTACGAGGCACGCTCCTGGGAGAGCGAGGCGAGGCTATGAAGGTAGGTTGTGGCTTCCTGGGCCATGCTGGCGGCTGTGAAGATCGCACGCTTATCGTTGCGGAGAACCTTCAGCCAGGAGGCCAGGTAAGGTGCGTGATCCCGACGTGGTTCGGAGCGGATTTGCAGATCGGCGCATACGAAACTGGCAGTTAATTCGGCGACGAGCTCTTCCGCACTATAGCGTTCATCGCCGAAACGTCCCGACAGATCTCGGTTGAGGCGATTGCTGGCTCCGCTCCAGTGCGAAAGTTCATGGGCGAGAGTCGAGACATACGCTTCCGGAGACTTGAATTGCGAGAACTCCGGCATTTGGATGAAATCCCCGGTGGGTGAGTAGAAGGCACGATCGCCGCCATGTTTGACGATTGCCGGGAGTTGCGCGAAGAACCGGTCCGCATTCTCAAGGCGCATGGCTTCTGAGAGCTGCGGTGGCGTTGCAGGAGTGTATCCATCCACTTGGGCGGCATTGAACACGTTGTAAGCGCGTGCGAAGCAGCGTTGCCGATTCTCTTGTGAGTCGGACTCGTCCTGCTGCTCTTCGCCGTCGAAGAATTTCCAGAAGACCACAGTGGTGCCGCGTTCGCCTTTGCGAACCTGAGCGTCGGCCGCTTGCCATTGCCGGTAAGTTGCCCACTCGTTTGCCGGAAAACCTAGTTTTTGTGCGGCGGCCCACAACATGAGGACGTTGACTCCTCGATAGAGCTTGCGACTGGTGGCATTGATTGGATTGTCGAGGCGATGCCAGGGCATCTCGTACTTGTCGGTACCTGCTTCGATAGCGGCGATGATGGCGTTTGTGATTTGCTCGTAAACGTCGGCTTTCGCTTGATTTGTGAACATGCATGTCTCCTTCGGTGCTGGCTGCACCTGTGAAGGAGGGAGCGGGCGAGGTCAAGGCCGGAGCGAAGCGGAGTGGATTTTAGCCTTGAACCGGCCGCTACGATGGAGAGAACAGCAGCAGCATAGATTGCCAAGCTTTCCTTTACGAGCGCCAGGAAGGAAACGTCTTTAAAAGACCTCCC
>CBAAAA010000325.1:0-5905 GCA_964658695.1 uncultured Solirubrobacteraceae bacterium
CACCATTGCCATCGGCAGCGCCGGGGACGGCCAGCAGCAGGGCGTCTCCCACGTCTCGCTCTGGGGCTTTGGCAACACCGTCACCGGCGGCGATGAACAGTTCACCATCACCAACCAGGGCGCGCACGGCGCGCAGAACAGCGTCTCGCTCGGCAACGGCAACAACAGCGTGTTCCTGTCCGGCGCGCACAGCACGGTGCATCTGGGTGACGGCAACAATTCACTGACGATGTATGGCGGCTTTGCGTCTGCCACGCTCGGCGGCGGCAACAATGCCGTCACCACCGGCTATGGCCGGGCCAACGTCACATTCGCGTCCGGCCATGACGGCAGCACGGATACGCTGGTCATGAACCACGGCACCCTCGTCCTGCATGGCGGGGATGAGAACTTCAACGTCAGCTCCGTCGCGCAGCACGCCAATCTCGTCGGCAAGCTTGGTGACGGCAACAACACGATCAACCTGCACAACGGCCTTGCCCGGCTCACGCTTGGCAGCAGTGACGCCAATACCGGGGTGAACAGCGTCACCGTCCAGGATGGCGGCCGCGGCAGCTTCACTTTTAACGGCGGCACGGACTCGCTCGTCATGGGCGGCGGGGCATCGGGCGGCGGCAACACAATCGCGCTCAACGGAACCATGCTGGGCACCACGCTGTCAGCCTCCGGCTCCTTCAACCACATCACGCTGACGGACGATGCCAATGCCGCAATCACGGAATCGGGCCACGCCATGGACATCACACTCGATGCGGATCAGGCCGGCGGCTTCGGCGCCATCTCCATCAACGGCCTGGAATCGGATGACCTCGCCCGCATCCACCTGGATGATGCCGCTTGTAAGTAGCACGCGCGCTGCTTCGGCCGGATCGATCGGGATGTGGAGATCTCTGGCAAAGTGATTCAGTGTTCCCGCCGGAATCACACCGAGTGTGGTCGGCTGGTGTATGAGGGCGGAGGCTGCGGCATTAATGGTGCCATCGCCACCGGCGGCAACCAGGACGTCAGTCCCGGCTTCGACGATGGACTTGCTGAGCGCACGTAGATTGCGCCCATGCTCGACGCGTTTTACGGTAAGGTCGAGATGGCTCGTGGTTAACGTCGACTCTACGGACTTGCGCTGTTCTCCTTTCGCGTCCCAACCTGATGCGTCATTCCATAAGAGAGTTACTGAGCGGTTTTGTTCGTTCATCTGAGCGCCGGCTTGCACTGGTAATCAGACGAGATTCGGGCTGTCCTGTGTCGTGAAAGCGCGTTAACACGGACTCACTGCCTTTCGGAGGAGCGACGGCCTGCCCATTCCCGTCGAATTACCAGGAAGACACAAAAGACTTCCAAGGAGACAGGCAATGATGAAGAGAATCGGAGTTTTCGCATTGATGTTGAGCACGGTCGGAGCAGTATTCACCCCGGCCACGGCGTTTGCGCAGGGCCGCTATGACCATGGCTACTATCGTGACTGCGACCGTCATGAACGCCGCGACCGGAGAGAGTATCGGTATTGGGATCGCCGGGAGCATCGGGAGCATCGGCGCGCCTGGCGGTAAGTAGCCGGGGAAGCAACACCGCGCGGGAGGGCTTCGACATCATCTATGACGAGGTGGGAGGCGTCACAATTGACTCCTCCTTCGCCGGAGTGAAGCGCCCCCAGTTTTTTTTGGCGATTTTGCCTGAGGAGTGAACCTGATACAAATGAAGAGAGCAAAGCCTACTCTACTTCGCCGATCAGGCTGGTGGGTGAGGTGCAACTTTCTACAAAAGGTAAAGAAAAATGTCCCTGCAAATTGGCGATATCGTCCCAGACTTCGCGGCCCAAACAACGGAGGGCGAAATCCATTTTCACGACTGGATCAACGGGTCCTGGTGTGTCCTTTTCTCCCATCCAAAGAATTTCACACCGGTTTGTACGACCGAGCTCGGCTACACCGCGAGATTAAAGCCAGAGTTCGATAAGCGCGGGGTAAAGGTGATTGGCCTCAGCTGCGACGTTATCGATGCCCATCATAAGTGGGCGAAGGACATCGAAGAGACACAAGGCTATGCCCCGAATTTTCCTTTGATCGCAGACGCGGAGCGCAAGGTGGCGAATCTGTTTGGGATGATTCATCCAAATGCATCAGACACGCTGACCGTGAGATCGGTGTTTGTGATCGGACCCGACAAAAAGATCAAGCTCAGCCTGAATTATCCGGCAAGCACAGGGCGCAACTTCGATGAAGTTTTGCGGGTGATCGACTCATTGCAACTGACGGCGAAGAACCAGGTGGCGACGCCGGTGAACTGGAAGCAAGGCGAGGATGTAATCATCGTCCCGGCGGTTTCCGATGAGGATGCCAAGAAGAAATACCCTGAAGGCTGGAAGACGGTGAAGCCATATCTCCGCATGGTTGCCCAGCCGAAGGGTTAATGCCGGCGAAATAGCGATTTTCGGTTAAACCACTCTTTGACGCCGGTCTATAAATGCTTGTGAAACGTGGCTGGAAGCGTGCGTTTGCGTCGGCGATTCTCTTCGCTGCTCTGGCGAATGCCGTAGAAGCTCCACCTCCCGTCGTCCCGCATGCAATCTATTCTTTGAGCGCTGCCGAACTGCGAGGGGACCTCTCGTTTTTGGCTTCGAATGTTCTGCAGGGAAGGTATACGCCGTCACCCGGGCTGGAAGTCGCCGCTGAGTTTATCGCATCGCAGTTCCGGCAGGCCGGGCTGCAGCCTGCCGGGGATGACGATTTCTTTCAGACGGCGCACATGGTGGATCGAACTCTGGCGAAGTTTGCCTCGGGGTTGACGGTCGAGGATGGCGCGCAGAGTTTCAAGATAGCGGCCGATTCAGCGGCGGTGCTTCAGGTGACGGCGGCTGCCCATGTGGAACACGCGCCAATTTTGCGGATTGCAGAGATGAATGCAGCGCTGCTGAACGGGGTGGACCTGAGCGGCAAGGCCATCGTCGTCCGGCGGCCGGATTTCCGGGGCATGACGCATGAGAAGGCGATGGCTGCTTATTCCGGGATGCAGAAGTTCCAGGCGATTGTCCTGCATTCTAAGGCGGCGCTGGAAGTAGTGGCGGTGAAGCACCTGGATGCCCCCAGTTCACAGTTGAGACCGGCGTCTGAGGGCTCAACGAACGAAGTGCCGTGTATTGGAGTAGTGGAAGCGGCGGCGGACAAGTTGGGAGCAGCTGGCCAGGCCGCGACGCTCTCGGCTGAAATCCCCGCGCCGCATGACGAGCGAGTGACGGTTAAGAACGTGATTGGTATCTTGCCCGGTTCGGAGCCTTCGCTGAAGAACACTTACGTGCTGGTGACAGCACACTATGACCATATCGGGACGACGGAGACTGCCGGACGACTTGCGAATCCAGAGAGCACACCCAATCCGAATGACCATATTTATAACGGTGCGAATGATGACGGAAGCGGTACGGTTTCGGTGATTGAGATTGCCCGGGCGCTTGCACAGGTGCATGCGCGGCCGAAACGGACGATGGTTTTCATAACGTTTTTCGGCGAGGAGCGGGGTGAGTTGGGCTCCGAGTATTATGTGGCGCATCCGGTTTTTCCGATTGCCAAGACGGTTGCAGATATCAATCTGGAGCAGGTCGGGCGGACGGATGAACTCGATAGCGGCAAGACTGTGAAACGCATCAACTCATTGAGCGCAACTGGTTACGACTATTCGGATGTGACCGGATATCTGATTCGGGCCGGTAAGCAACTGGGAACTCACGTTTACAAAGACGACCAGGCAAGCGACGCCTACTTCCGGCAAAGCGATAATGCGGCGTTCGCGGACAGCGGAGTGCCGGCACACAGCGTTACGGTTGCATTCGACTATGCAGACTACCATGGCTTGGGAGACGAGTGGCAGAAGATCGACTACAACAATATGGCGCGAGTGGACCGGGCGATCGCATTGGCGGCGCTGAACATTGCGAATGCCGTCAATGCTCCACGATGGTCGGTCGCGAACAGTAAGACCGCTCCTTTCCGGGAAGCGCAAAGCAAGCAGTCGGCGGTGAACCCATGATTAGAGCGGATGTCTACTTCCGACTATCCGACGGCTTTCAATGAGCGCGCTCAGCTTAGTAGGATGTCGGGAGGGGATTGGAATGACGGGAGGGACATGCCAAACCAGGAGATTGCTCGCAAAACTTCGAGCTTCGGTAATTGATTGGGCCTGCATCGGCGATTACAAGCCGCACCTCTCCTCAGAGCCCAAGGCAAGGGAGATCAGAAAGGTCATGTTCGATGTCCGCTATGATCACGTCTTCAAAAGACGCCATGCTCCTTGAGAAAGCCGTAGAACTGGTAGCGCGTCTGAAAGCCGAGCAAACGCAGCAGATCGGGCTTCGCAAAATGGCCATTGCGGCATTCCTCAAGGGCGAGTCCCTCGAGCGCGCGGCGCGACAGATCACCGCCCGCTACGTTCATACGGCTGGCGAGATCGTCCGGAATGTAAACCGTTACTTCCATTGCAAATGCTCTGTATCGTTCTCAGCCTAAGTTATTTAGCCGCGAAAGTCACGATTACTAGCTAGTGCCCGGTGAGGATTCCCTCCTAAAGCGACACACACTTCTTAATCCTTTCCGGCCTTCGGATCGCGGAGGCATGCGTAATTCCGGATGTGGTGGCTGTCATTGATAAGTTGCGCTGTGCTCCTGGCGAACTCTTCAGTACTCTCCAGTGGTCGGCTGTTTATCAACTTTTGATTTGTTCTTTTTTGCTTTGTGTATTGCTTTTCACGACAAACCCCAATATGCTGCCTGAAGACCGAATATTTAGCGCAATGACGAACGTACAACGGACACTCCGTAGAACGATCTGGGCCGTGTAATGCGTGCTTATTTGACTCTCGCTTTAATGGCGGTTGGGTGTGCAAGCGTTTGGGCAAAACAATCTCGATCTGCAAGTGCGTCGCCAGAGTCAGGGTCCATTCAATGGCGGGCCGAACAAGCGAAAGAGCAAGGTCAGACTTCTATCATGGTTCATAGTCCACGAGGGATGTTTGAGAAGGTCACTACTTTAGATCAAGCGCTTTCTATCTATCACGTCGTGATTGCTACTCCGGTAGCCTCAGCGACGAACTTGGTCGACAGGTATCACATTTTCACCTGGTATAGACTCAAGACGCTCGAAACGTTAGTGCCGCATTTAAATGCGGAGGTCCCTTCTGTTTCGATTCCTGAAGCGCTGTTGCCGCTCAAGGCGGACGAGATAGTCATTCATGTGCCGCAAGGCAGTCTGACAATTAATGGAGTTCGGATCACTGCAACCGATCAAGACAGCTCTTTGCTGACTCTAAACGATAAGTACCTACTCTTTCTCTCGCCGGACGGTTCTGGAAAGTTTGCCTACCTGCGTAGCGGTCCGAATAGCATTTTTCTTATCAAACCAGATAATACAGTCACGGCCTTAGTAGATAGGCAAACCCAAATGCAACTCGATTTCCAAGCCTTTACAGGCGGCTCTGTCGCGCCCTTGCGAGAAGCTGCCAAGTCAAAAGTCGCCGAGCAGATTCAGTGACATAATTGAACGTAGCACTTCCGCACAACCGATAGTAGCCCAAAAGAGGTGATCTATGTCTAGACCCTTTAGCCGGCGCACGTTACTGCATTGTTTCTGGTTGCTGATTGCCTGCACCGCTGTTGCTTTTAGTCAGCATGCTCAAAATCGGTGCCCACCTTGTTACACCGACGAAGTGCCTCTTTCAGGTCACGGGCCCGCGCGGGATGGTTCTGGACGACATTTACTTACTGTTGAAGTGGACACCAGCGCTTGGGGATCACCCCCGCCCGCAAATGTTGTTACTGGTGCGCAAAACGCGCCGAACCTTTGGAATAGTCAGAAGACATATTATTACTTTCCCCGACCGGAAGAGATGTCTCAAAGGCTCGGCCAATGGCCAGCAGCT
>CBAAAA010000326.1:0-5898 GCA_964658695.1 uncultured Solirubrobacteraceae bacterium
CAGTGGAATCGCTTCCCGTCCTTTGGCCAGGAAGCAGCGATACGACAGCCACATAAACAAGTCCAAAACCGCCGGGGCCGGGGCCGCGGCCAGTACTCTCACGGCCTCCAGATCTGCAGGAATCGGATGTGCCGTGATCTCCTGATAGAACTCATTGCTGAGGACGATCACGTTCTCGCACTGTTCGGAGTCAGGGTACTGCTCGGGATCGCGGCTGTACCAGATCTGCGCCTCATTGAAGAAGCTGAAGCGTTAGCGCTGCACCACTTTGGCCGTTCCAACTGTTGTGTCGGTGCCGAAGAAAATCGTGGCGCCAAAGACACGTTCGAAGGCAGCCACCAGCCTTCGGGATTCTTTCCCACCTTTGTGCATGCCAAAAGTCTCGAGCATTTCGGCGGCAGTGCGAAGGCGGATGGTCTTGCTTTGTTGCCGAGCAGCCAGGGTCGCCAAGTAGATGGGAACGATCCGGTCTTGGCCGAAGGGTAAACCGTAGCCGGGATGCCCAGTGATCTGCAGCACGAAGTTGCCGTTGCGGCGCTCGTACAGCATTTCGCCTGACGGTGGTCTCCGCACCGGTAGCCCGCACAGCACGAACGGTCTTGAACTAACGCCCACGTTCTGATTACTGCATTAAGAGCCGATTGGCTGCAAGTCGCTGAGACGCCATTGCCTTCCATAGTCAGGGTTCATCGCATGGACGCAGTTTCTCTTTATTTACAAACGTATCTTGGTTTCCCAAGCTTGATACGAGGGTTCGACTCCCCTCTCCCGCTCCATGTTTTCAATATTTTACGGCCACCTGCCAATTCAGACGACACGGCTTATTGCAGTAATCGCAGTAAGAAGTCGTTTGCGAATGTCCGTTAAATCAAATCGTGTCCGTAATAGTCAAGCATCCAAACGAGACGCGCGCGGTAAATCGTGTTGCATGAGGTAATCTTGGCATCCTCAAGTTACACAACTCATTCATTCCGCCGGCTGATGCGGTTCAAGATCGACAAATATGCCCAGTCTTCCCAATCGTTCGAAGCGACTTCTCTCATGACTTCCGACCGATACGCTCTGGCAACATCTCTCCGGTCAGTTCAACGCCCGTGCAGCCGGCGGCCGGATCATTCTCTTATACATGCACCAGCTTGTGTGGAGCCATAAACGCTGGCGCCGACATCAGCACGGGATGTGATCAGGCGATACCAATCCGCGGAACCAAGTTACAACAAACTGCGCTAATGACCCAGGAATTCGCCGATAGGAGCAAGAGGTTCGATATGGTCACAAAAAATCTTAAACATCGCCAGCATCGGCACCGCGAGAAGCGCTCCGGGAAGTCCCCATAACCATCCCCAAAAGCTCAAGCCCAAAAAAATCACAACCGGATTGAGAGTCAGCCTACGACCCATGATGAGTGGACTCACGAATGTCCCTACCGCGACCGTCAGTGCTAAGAATGCCGCAGGCACCAGAGCCGCGTGTGTTAGTGACGGAAAAGAGGCAATCGAGACTAGCGCGATCAAAATGGCCGTGGTCAGAGCGCCTACTGTGGGAACAAAGTTAAGAAGACCAGCAATGGCGCCCCAGAGAGCCGGGTTCGGCAATCGAAATGCCCAGAACAATAGCCCGCTTAAGACCCCGATCCCAATGTTGAGCATCGCAATAGTAGACAAGTATTTGGAGATATGTCTTTCAATTTCGCGCGCAATTTGCACCGCCTTCTTCTTATCCGAAAGGGTAGGTAAAACATGAACGAGCTTCGCTAAGAAGAGGTCCCCCGATGCCAACAGAAAGTAGAGAAGCACGACAATTACAAGTAGGTTGAAAACGAATTTGGATGTTCCACTTAACACGTTGTCTAGAAGGCTCGTCCTCTTAATGTCCACTTGTCTGGGTACGTCTTTGGTTGCCGCAGTCGCCGTCGTGAGCTTCTCCACTTGCGCACTTGCGTTAGAGACCTTCGTCAGATACTTCTGAAATGGATGGGCCTTTAGTTGCAGTTTCACTCCAACCTCGGGAGCTTTCTTCAGCCATTCCGCCAGAGGGCCGGAAAGTCCAAAAGCCACTAAACCTACGAAGGCAGATACGGCTAGAATCACGACCGCTGAGCCTAGTCCCTCCGGGATTCCCAATCTTTTCAATTCACGAATGAGAGGCGTAAGTAAAAACATCAAGACAATAGCCACCGTTACCGGAAGGAAGAACTCACGGGCGAAATAAAGAGTGTAGAAGCAAGCTAGAACGAAGAGACCAGTAAGAGAGATGGACCGGATGCCAAAAGGACCTTCAAAGAGACGAGCCGTATCCGCCAAAGTCGGCTTATGCACGGAACCGCTGTTTGCTTCTAGCGTTGATTCAGGGCTATTCGAGGTGTTTATTGACATCGAACTCTAGAGAGCCCAAGCAAGAGACAGGCTGCTCGCCATCGCGTTCCTCTTGTGACGTTGACTGCGTCCAACGCTGTTGCGCCCGCCCGAAGCCCTCCGTTTGAGTAAAGCGAGCGCGGTAGGTGGCGACTCGGACGGCGGATCGATAAGAAACCGCTATCATCCACCCTAGGTAACTCTGTTCGGTATGGTCTCACATGTCCAATCTGCGTAATCGTTCGGAGATAGCGAAAGAAGCCCTGGATTCGAAGCGACCAGGACTTGTTGAGTAAAGTAGACACTATCTTTCGTGGCTTTAAATATGGCCGGGAATCGAAAGTCAAAGGCGGGCCGTTGACAAACTATTGCCACCTCGCGCTCATACCCACCTGATAAGCCGTATCTACTTTATGCGCTGCGAAGACTCCCGATTCAGTGCATGTTCAAACTTCTGGGCAACTGCTGGAGTTTCGAAGTCGCCATTCAGAATTTCGTGATTCGTGCAGCGCGACCGAAGAGTTCTTTGTTGGTGTCCTCATCCGGACGAAGTGTCGCACCTTCGAGCGAAATGCCCGCAAATAGTCCGCGCGCACGGGAGTATGACAGCATTTCCGCGTTCATCATAGCGTCTGTTTGAGCGCTGGAATCCCGGCCAATAGGGCCCGCCGCAAGTGTTGCTTCGCCGCCGATCGTAAACTTGTCGGACAAGAGTTACTTCATTCCGTCATCGTTCATCACGAGCAAGATAATATCTGTCTCACAAGCGCCAATCTGAACCCGACACTTCCACCTTCGACTCGCATTCCGGCCGGAGCGCTCCAACCTGAGCCACCAGGGCGGCGGCATACCGCGAACCCCCGGCCATACTTCGCTCCGAAGATGAAGTCCGCCTTTTTCATGCCCAGCACGACAACGACACAACGCGCCTTGTCAAGCACATCCTGGGGGATGCCTTTGTCGGAAGCGTTCATCATGTCGGTCACCGTTTCGGCTGAAGCATCCAGTCGATCATCGACCTTGATTTCTCTGTCTGTGCCGGAAGCGGTCATACTAAGAACTGGCAATTGCGAGAATCCATAGACTCCGTCTTAAATTCATTTTCATGACTGATCTTCCTTCCGTCCTTTTCATTTTGAAGCCGGGTCCGTCGACGCTCTGTACTCACATCTGTATCGAGAATCTCGATTCGGTCCGTGACTCTTTTTGCCGGCGACAGCGCTTGGAGCTCGTTTCAGCCGGTTGCGTCATTTATCAACCCTAGTGGTTCCGTTTGATCGATTTATATTCGGCCTCGTCTATGTTTCCTATCCGAAGAGCAGCGATCCGCGGAAGGGGCACAGGTCAGAAAAGCTGCTTGGCGTCGCACTTCTAAGTTCGTTCCGCAGCGACTGTGTGCTACCAGCGTTGGTCTGTTGATCTTCTTCGCGCCTTAGATACTGATGCAGGTGTAAACACTCCTTCAACGGTGATTGACAGGTGTGTTGCATGCGAAGGCATGGCTCACCGAGCTGTTGAAGCCCGAGCTACCCCGCTCCAGTACTAAGCTTCCGGCCACTTTTAGGAAGGGCTGGGCCAGCGAGATGGCGTCTCACTTCTCTCAAGTAAGGGTGTCCTAAGGGAGCGATCGCAACTTTCGGACATTATGAGCGTAGCGCCTGCGTACTAAGCGGTCAAGGCTACATGGGTTACGTGACTTCTATCGATGGCTCGTGGTTTCCCTGGAACGGTGCTCCCGCACATCTTGCAAGTGGAGGTATCGCTCGAAGTCGCTTCACAGCAACACTAAAATAACGACGTGTCTTTTGCAATTTCGCGTCAAGATAAGTACCGCTTTGCCCGTACATAAATGTTTCGGGGCGCCATCTCGCTACTCTCAATTGAGGAAGCTTCGTGGCAACCGGTCAACCACGCTCGTTCGTTTTTCATGATCCTAGCGGAATTCGCTGGGTCCGGTTCCGGCGCACCGCACAACTCGCCGGCATCGCCACGGTTTTGTTTATTGCCATTTTCGTGCTGGTAGGCATTAGCCTCCCGCAACTTCCAGTGCTCGGTCTGCCTGCTGTCGCTGCCGTGGCTCAGTCCGAGCTTAGCGATTTGAGCTCCGGGAAACACCTGCTAAAAAATGTTCCGTACCGCGTGTCTAAGCCGCTTAAGCCGGTGCGCTATGTTCGTTCCCTCTCGCCCGTCGCTCATCCTCAACATGCCGCCGCTGGCGGTGATGGAAAGCCGCTTTTCTGGGGCTTCTTTGTCAACTGGGATGCCGCCAGCATGGTTTCGCTCCGCCTTCACTTGAACCATCTCACGCACCTGATTCCCGAATGGCTGGTGCTGCAGAACGATAAAGGCGATATCGACGATCAAACCGACCCGGCTGTTGTTACGATCGCAAAACAGGCTAACCTTCCCATTTATGCCATGCTCACTAATTTCCGCGGCGAATGGCAGCCAGGCGACTTACATAAGATCCTGCACGATGCCAACAGGCAGCGGGACCTGATCGAGAATCTCCGTTCGAATCTCGCCGAACACAACTTCGCCGGCGTGAATGTCGATTTTGAGGAGTTGGCAAGCCACGATCGCGGACCGTTCGTGCGTTTCATGCACTTGCTCACAGCAACCCTGCACAAAAGTGGCTACATAGTTTCTGCGGATGTGCCAACGGATGAAGATGCTTATGACCTGAAGGGCATAGCGGCAGTAGTCGATTTCGTCGTCCCGATGATCTACGACGAGCATTACGAGGCCGGTGAACCCGGACCCGTCGCTTCGGAAGAATTTTTCGAGACGCAGTTGGAGAATCTGACAAAAAGCATTCCTCCTGCCAAGCTAATAGCGGGCTTCGGGAACTATGGGTACGACTGGACCATAGGGCAGAAGGGCGGTGAGGAAGTAACCTTCGGCGACGTAATGGCGGCCGCTACTGAGAGCAAGAAGAGTATTCAATGGGATGCCCAGGCGTATAATCCGGTACTGCGATATTCGGTCAACGCTGAATCACACGAACTTTGGTTTCTTGACGCGGTGACCGCATTGAATCAGATCCTGGCGGCGCGTGAAAAGAATTGTCGAGGATTGGGCCTTTGGCGTCTTGGGGGCGAGGACCCAGCACTTTGGCTAGTGCTGCGACCTGGCTCATGGCCGGTTGATCAGTTCGACACATCTGCCCTCACACCGCTATCGGCCAGCCAGGAAGCACCTCGGCATCATGGCAAAGGTGAAATCCTGCACGTTTCCGAGACGCCGCAGTCTGGTAAGCGCACGGTCAGCGCTCCTCCCACTGACCAGGATTACTTCACCGAACAATATCAGACGCCTTCCACGCCTTACGTGGTTGACCATGGCGGCGCACTTCATGAACGAGTTCTTTGCCTGACCTTCGATGACGGACCAGACCAACGTTATACGCCACCGATCCTCGATATCCTCAAACAGCGCCACGTGCCCGCCACATTTTTCGTTATTGGAGTAAATGCAGAAAGGCTTCCTGACTTAATCAAGCGTGAGTACGCCGAAGGCCACGAGATCGGAAATCATACATACA
>CBAAAA010000327.1:0-5898 GCA_964658695.1 uncultured Solirubrobacteraceae bacterium
GGAGAATGCCTTGCTGCGTACTCTCACGTTCCAGAATCCCGCTAGAAAAGATGTCCCATCTTCTCTCGCTTGGTTTTCATGTATTCGTTGGTGGTCGTCAGCGGCGGAGCGATAATCGGCGCGCGTTCGACCACATCGATGCCGGCTTCGCGCAAGGCCGCTACTTTTTCAGGATTGTTGGAAAGCAGCCGGACTTCGCGAATGTTGAAGTAGCTGACTATGGCGGCTGGCAGTTGATAATCCCGCAAATCGGCGCTGAAGCCCAGGCTCTCGTTCGCCTCGACGGTGTCGAGCCCTCCATCCTGCAGTTCGTACGCTCGCAGCTTGTTCAGCAGGCCGATTCCACGCCCTTCTTTGTGCTCGTAGATCAAAAGTCCGCGGCCTTCCGTGGCGATTTGATCGAGCGCCAGTTCCAACTGAGCGCGGCAATCGCAGCGCAGACTGTGCAGGACATCCCCAGTGAGACATTGCGAATGGATACGCACGAGCACGGCGCCGAGTTCGGGGGACAAATCGCCCATGCGCAGCGCCAGCGCCTCTTCGGTTCCAGTTTGGCGCACTCCTTCAAACCCGTAAATGCGAAAGTGTCCAAAGCTGCTGGGGAAATCGGCTTCAGCTACTTTATTGAGCTTGAGATCTGACAAATATAATTCCAGTATAGAAGCGCAGCCCACCAATGCTCACCCAAACACAGATAGCGGCGCTCCTGATCAAGGTGGCGGTTGCGGCTTCCATCGCCAGTATTCTGATGCGTTTTGCCCGGATGCAGGCTATCCTGCTGCAGGACGAGCGCACCGTTGCGGACCGGCTGCAGTTAGCTTTCATCTTTTCGCTGATCTTTGGCGCGAGCGCCGAAGTTCGCATCCTCAGCCACAACGAATATTCCGCCATCGATCTTGCTCTGGAAGGCAGCGTGATGGCGGGCATGCTTGGCGGCTACGTGAGCGCGCTGATCACAGGAATCTGCGTTGCTATTCCCGATATGTTTGCCGGGAAGTATATGTCCATGCCGCTCTACTCCGCGGCCGGACTCATTGGAGCTCTGATGCACGATCTTGCCCCGCAAAAAGAAGACATCTGGTACTTCTCTGCGTTTGTGGACCTGAATCTATACCGCCTGCTGCGCCAGGTTTTGCGGCTGAATCGAAACGCCATTCAGCGGCGCGTGGTGGAGCGCGCCGCTTTCAACGTCGCCTGCAATGCGCTTGTCATCCTGGCGGAATTTGTGCGCTGGGGCATCTATAAGCTCGGGTTTACCCGCCACGGAACTTTCTTTCTGTTTGCGGGAAAACAACGGCTCACCCCAGAGGTATTGTTTGCTTCCGCCGTGACGACTCTCTTTGCCGTTGCATTGCCGATTAAAGTCTGGAGCAGTTTCAGGGCTGAACGGCAGTTGGAGATGCAGCGTGCGCTCCTGGTTGAAGCTCGTTTAGCCGCGCTTACCAATCAGATCAATCCGCATTTTCTGTTCAATACGCTCAACTCGCTGGCCACCTTGATCCGCATCGATCCGGATCGCGCCCGCACGATGGTTTATAAGCTCTCGAGCATTTTGCGACGGCTGCTCAAAAAGACTGAAAACTTCTCGCGATTGCGGGAGGAGATCTCTTTCATTGACGACTACCTGGCGATCGAAATGATCCGCTTCGGGAGTAAATTGCGCTTCCTCAAGGAGATCGACGACAAGGCTCTCGACAGGCTGGTCCCGAGCATGATCCTTCAGCCGATTATCGAGAACTCGATTAAGCACGGGCTCGCAAGCAAGGTGGAAGGCGGCATGATTCAGCTTCGGGCCTGGATTGAGGACGACCAACTACATGTCTCGATCGAAGATGACGGCATCGGCATTCCAGAAGCGAAGCTGGGCGCGGTCCTCGAAAAGGGAGTCGGCGTCAGTAACGTGAATGAGCGCCTGAAAGTTCTTTACGGATCCAGTTACCAGCTCTTGATCGATAGCAAAGAAGGGAAAGGAACCGAAACGGTGATTGTCCTGCCGGAGTTGGAAAACAGTTACGCTCCAGAAGAACGCGGGACACTCGCAGCGCCGAGCGCCTGAATGGTTGCCAGCACGCCGCGCATGTAGCCGAAGCTTTCCCGCATCCCGGGCATCGGGGTGTCGTCGTCGATCTCGTATTCCAAGTTTACGGAGGCTGAATACTTCATTTTGATGAGCTGGCGGAAGATCTGCGGAAACGGCATCTTTCCTTGGCCACATGGAACCTGGCTTTCCTTAACGCGCATGTCGGCCAAATCCTTTACGTGCATGTCGAGCAGGCGATCGCCCGCTTCGGCAATGGATTCCACTACATCAACGCCGGTTCGCGCAGTGTGGCCGATATCAATACAAAGGCCGCAGCGCGGATCCATATCGCGCACGATCTTCAAGACACTCTGAGGCGTCGGGAAATTATGATCCTCCGGTCCGTGATTATGGACCGCGATCTTGATGTTGTACTCGGTGACAAACTTACCCATTTTGGGGAGGGTAACGGCGGTCGGCGCGCACACGATTAAGGGCGCCCCGAGCCGTTTTGCGTACTCGAACTTGGAGCGCATATCCGCTTCGTCATCCTTGGCGAACGTGACGTTCCCGATACCTACGATGGTGATGCCGGCGTCGGCGAATTCCTTTTTCGCGGCGTCGATCTGCTCGGGGGTGCTGGTGAGCGCCAGATGGAAGTCCTTGACGTTGAGATAGGGAATCTTCAACTCCTTCGTCATGGCGATCGCCTGCTGACGGGAGAACTTCCGGAATGAGTAGGAGGCAATACCGAGTTTGATGTCCGCCCCGTCAATGCGGTATTCCTGTGCATGCAGGGAACTCGCGGTCACGCCGAAGGCGAGGGCTCCCGGCGCGCTTTTCAGCAAGTGACGTCGTGAGAGAGGATAGGTTGCCATCCCTAGATTGTCTCTAATTCCTCCTCAAGAAGTTGCTTCTGATAGAGCTCGGCGTAGTAGCCGCCGCGAGCCTGGAGTTCGACGTGGGTTCCCGACTCGACCACCTTGCCTTTGTTGAGAACGACGATACGGTCAGCATTCTGAACGGTTGAGACGCGGTGGGAAATCAGAATTGTGGTACGGTCCTGCATCACAGCGGCCAGTTCAGAAAGAATTTTCGCTTCGGTCACAGTATCGACGCTTGACAAAGCGTCATCGAGAATCAGGATGCGCGGATTGCGGAGAATGGCTCTGGCAATGGCGGTGCGCTGTTTCTGCCCTCCGGAGAGTGTCAGACCGCGTTCGCCGATCATCGTTTCGAGGCCGTTCGGGAAGGTGTCCAGATCGGCGGTCAGCCCCGCTACACGAGCGGCCCATTCAATTTGCCGCACTGTCGCGGCCGGAGCGCCCCACGCGATATTCTCGGCAAGCGTCGCGCTGAACAAGAACGTTTCCTGCGGAACGAAGCCAATCTGCTCCCGAAGCCGTTCCGGGTCGAAGCGCCGGACATCTATTCCGCCAAGCTCAACGCTTCCCGCGGTCACATCGAGCAGGCGCGGGATAAGGCCGACCAGCGTCGACTTTCCGCTGCCGGTTTGCCCGACAATGGCGACAGTCTCCCCTTCGTGAACGCTGAGGTTTAAATGCTCCAGCGCGTTCCGGTCGCCGAAGCTCAGGCGAACGTTGTTGAAACGGATGTCAGTCGCCACTGCTTCGGCATCAACCTGATGTGCCGCGGGATTCCGGATGCTGGGCTGTTCGTGGAGGATCTCGTTGATGCGGGAGAGCGAAGCAGTCCCACGCTGCATCAGATTGACGACCCAGCCGATGGCGATCATCGGCCAGATCAGCATCCCCATGTAGGTATTGAACATCACGAACCCGCCCAGGCTGATCCGGTGCTGAAGAAGTTGCCGGCCGCCGCCCCAGAGAACGAGGAGAAAGGTTCCGCCAATCAGCGCCTGGAGGGCCGGCATAAACAACCCCTGAATCTTTGCTAAGCCGATGTTTTCCCGGATGTATTCTTTGTTGAGCGTTTCAAACTGGCGCACTTCGGCAGCTTCCTGAGCGTAGGCGCGGACCACCCGAACGCCGGACAGACTCTCCTGCACCCGGCTGCTGATATCGGAGAACATCCTCTGAATGTGCTCGAAGCGGGTGTGAATGCGCCGGCCAAATACGATGACGGCGATCGAAACCAGCGGGGCCGGCGATAGTGCGAGCAGCGTTAGTCTGGCATCAGTGCGCAACATGACCCCCATTGCCAGCACCAGCATCAAGATCGTCTCGCTGCAGTACATGACTCCGGGGCCCAGCATCATGCGGACGGCATTCAGGTCATTGGTGGCGCGGGCCATGATGTCTCCGGTGCGAAAGCGCGAATAGAAATCCTGTGACAGCCGCACCAGGGAGGCGAAAAGATCGTTCCGCAAGTCGAACTCGATATCGCGCGAGATGCCGATCAGAACGACTCGCATCCAGTACTGAAAGAGGCCCTTAACGAGCGATAAGCCGATGAGCGTGGCGGCAAGCTGCATGACGAGGCGCAACCGGAAGCCGTGCGTCAGCGAATCGACGCCCCAACCAATGACAATGGGCTGCGCCGCCGCCAGCAGGTCCTTCATCACGAGTGCGCCGATCCCACGCGCCAGGCCACCACGATAGCGATTGAGATAAGGCCAGAGTGTTGCGAGCGATTTCAGCATGTTAAGCACCGAGCCAGGACGCCACCGTCTTGGTCCATTCCAGCATGAAGGTCTTGCGGCCTTCTCGATTCAACCACCAGCTCGCAGGCGTGAAAGTGGCGTCCGGGGCTGGAATGACGCGCACTGTCATTCCGGGATTCTGACGCCTGAATAAATGTGCGGCGCGACGGGTATGGTAGTTGCTCGTCACGAGTAAGATGCGGGTAATTCCTTGCGAGCGCAGATACTGCCCGAGGCCAGTTGCCTCGTCGGCGGTGGACGTAAAAGCGTTGGGGTAGGGCCGAAAGAGCGAAGCCGGATAGCCTTTCTGTTCAGCACATTTCACGGTCAAATCGCATTCATGACCGCCGAACGCCTCGGGGCCGCTGACGACAATAAAGGGCGCGTATCCGGCTTGCGCTACGTCGGCCGCTTTCAAGATGCGGGAGCAGTCGTAATCCCCTCCCAAAACAACGGCGGCTTGCATCTTAGCAGGGGTGTCGTCTTCCACCAGCGCGTTTCCGGCTGCAGAGAGAAGCGGCTTCTGAAAAAGCCAAAGGAGGACCACGATGGAAGCCAGGGTGATGGAGCAAACGAGAAGCCAGTCGCGGAGCCGGCGTGACGCGATCAATCTTTGTTGGAAGTTGCGTCGTCCTTGCTGGAATCGGAACGGTCAACGGCTTTGAGTTTCTGGAAGATGCGTTCGATCTCCTGCTCATCTTCCGTGCTGAGCATCCGGACTGGTGCGCCAAGGCCGTTCTCCTCGTTGTCTGAATCGGTGAGACTGGACCAAAGCCAATAATCACGGTAGGCGACGCCGTCGAATGTCGCCAAATAAGAGTTTCTGCGGAGCTGGTACATCAGGCGGGCGATGCGCTCCGGTTCACCCGGGAAGACCAGCGTCTTGCGCCGGGCGTTTGTCAATTTGAGCTTGAGGACGAGAGGGGAAGTGAACTTACTGTTGATTTCACGGACCTCACGCCAAGCGACGGCCCGCCGTCCGATGCTGAATTGGGTGAGGGAGATGCGAATCGTGGGCCGGGTGGCGAGCCACCACAAGGCGGCAGCGGTCACCAGGAGCAGGAAGGCCGGGATAAGGGCCAGTGGCGCCCGCAAACCGCAGAGCACGGAAACAAGGGAGCCTGCCAGGGCTGCCCAACCGGCGCGGGAGAACATCCGCGAGGGTTGATAAAGATCGACATTCGGCTCCATCTCCTTCAGCCTAACCCGCGGCAATCGAGGCGTCAATGCAACTGAATTTCAGGCCTGAAAACGC
>CBAAAA010000328.1:0-5870 GCA_964658695.1 uncultured Solirubrobacteraceae bacterium
ATCATGGAACCCATCACCGAAGCCCGCTTCTGCATCAGACGGGCGATGTCGAGTTTGGCGGTTCGCCCTCCCTGAGTGGCCACGATCGAGATTCGGCCATCGGGAGCGAGGCACTCCAGGTTCGGTTCGAAATATGGACCCCCTATCATGTCCAAAACAACGTCCACACCGCGGCGGTTCGTCAAACGCTTTACTTCGGCTGCGAAATCCTCCCGGCGGTAGTTAATCGAGTGAGCCGCACCCAAGGCAACAGAGGCGGCACACTTCTCGGCGCTTCCGGCGGTGGTGATGACAGTTGCCCCCCAGGCACGGCTGAGTTGGGTGGCCATAGTCCCGATGCCGCTGGTTCCCCCGTGGATGAGGACGGCTTCGCCGCCCATCAGACCGGCGCGAGTGATGAGGTTGTCATAAACAGTGAACAGATTTTCGGGAAGCGTGGCTGCCTCCACGATCGTCCAGTTCGCTGGAATTGGAAGCACCTGCACTACCGGAACAGCGCAGTATTGAGCGTAGCCGCCACCCGCGAGGATGGCGCAGACGTGGTCGCCTGGGTCATAGCCGGCCACATCCGGGCCCAGGCTCACGATTGATCCGGCAATGTCCAAGCCGGGGATATCGGACGCGCCTGGCGGAGGCGGATAGTGGCCTTGGCGCTGCAGAGTGTCGGCCCGCGCGATGCCTGCTGCTTCCACGCGGATCAGAACTTCACCTGCCCGGGGTACAGGAGTCGGGCGCTCTTCGGGTTTGAGAACTTCCGGGCCGCCAGCAGCTGAGATGACGATGGCTATCATCCATCAGGGCCTGAGCGTGAGATACAAACCAGCGACGATCTCCAGCATCGAGAACTTCCGCACCAGATCGGGATTATCGGCCAACAGCTCCAGCAGGTCATCGACAATGGGGGTGCCCTTCTCCAGGCCGCGGGTGTACTCGCGCGGCGCGTTCAGGGCAGCAACTCCGTCAGCCAGAAGGATGATGCCGAATAATCTGCTCAGTGGTCGAAGTTTCATCGTCGGTGCTCGCCATTTGACTCACTTGCGGATCATTCGGCATCGAAATTTGTTGGCTCACGCGGCGGCTGGAACCGGCTGGGGAGTGCGGCCCCGCTTGAACCATTTCATCAGCGAAAGCACGCTGCCGGCAATGCAAAGGCTGATGAAGCCGACCATCGTCCACTTGAACGGCGCTGAGTTGATGATGTGGATAATTTGCCGCCCGAACCGGATGGCGAGATAACCGAGAATCAGGAAGCGCACAGCTCTGCCCAAGGCTACGCTCAGCAGCAACCGGATTTGCGGGTAGCCAAGTGCGCAAAGGATCGCCACGACTATTGTGAATGGAAACGGCGGAGGCGCAAGGCAGGCCACAAAGACGGCGACAAATCCGCGTTGTCCGATCTTTCGTTTCAGGTAAGCAAAGCGGCGGCTGCCTGCAATGCGCTTGATCCCTTCTTCGCCGACCCTTCTTGACATGAGATCCAGCAGCACCACCCCGAGCGTCGACCCGCAGACAGCGGATAGCACGTAGATCAGATAGTTGTCGTGGTGGCGGGCCGTCAGCGCAATCACCAGAAGATCGTTCCCAAAGGGAAGAAATAGAAACGATGAGTCCATGATCCCCATAACGAATGGGCCCAGATAGCCAAGGTGAAACAGGAAGCGAAGCAGCGGTTGAAAAAAATGAGACAGGCGGATCCTCAGTTAACTCACGTCAGGGTCGCTTGTGAGACGCACCGCCTCAGCTAAAGTTGCCTTGATAAGTTCGCGTCGATAGGGGCGCCTCCTGGTTTACCTGCACCACATCCAAAGAAGAGACACGCTTCAACTGTCCGCAGGCGGCGTAAATATCCAGGCCGCGCGGCTTGCGGATGAAGCATGGAACAGACCGTCTCAGGATGGCCTGGAAACTCTGCACGCGCTCCGGATCAGGGGTCGTGAACGGAATTCCAGGGCCGGGGTTAAGCGCAATCAGATTCACTTTGCAGTTAAGATGCGCCAACAGTCTTACCACCCGCCGCGCATCGGCGTCCGTGTCGTTGACGCCCCCCAGCAGCACGTATTCAAAGGTCAATTTCTCCCAAGGGCGGAGGGGATACGCGCGGCAAGCCTCCATCAGATCGCGCAGATGGTATTTGCGGGTGATCGGCATTAGCCGCTGACGCTGTTCTTCGGTAGAAGCGTTCAGGGAGATTGCGAGTTTCGGACGGATCTCAGCGTGCGCAAGTTCCTCGATTCCGGGTATGATTCCCGACGTCGATACCGTGATGCGCCGCGAAGACATACCGATACCAGCCGGATCGGTTAAGAGCCGCGTCGCTTTCAGCACGTTTGCGAGGTTCAGCAGCGGCTCGCCCATTCCCATCATGACGACGTTGAGCCGGGAAATATCTGCTTTCAGACCGTTCTCGCTCGCGATGAAAAGCACCTGTCCAACGATTTCTCCGGCCGTCAGGTTCCGCTCCAGACCCATCAAGGCGGTCAGGCAGAATTTGCAGTCCACCGGACACCCGACCTGGCTCGAAATGCAAATGGTATTACGACGCTCTTCGGGCATCAAAACTGCTTCCACCGTTCGGTTATCCTCAAGACGTAGCAGATAACGCTTGGCGCCGTCGATCGAGTCAAACCGTTGTTCGGCTGCTGGCAATCCCACTGCTAGGGCGCTAAGTAGTTGATTCCGAAGGCTTTTTGGCAGGTCAGAGATGTCTGACAAATTCGCCACTTGTTTCCGGTACAAAGCGTCATATAGTTGAAGAGCCCGATAGGAAGGGTATGCCGGACCTAGTAGTTCTATCAGGTCGCCAACCTCCATCCCGACCAGGGTTTTCCCCTTAACTGGTTGCAGGCTCAAGGCTTAAGTTTACCTCTCGGTGTCTCGGAAAGGTTTTGACATATGGTAGTTTCAGCGTCCCCTTACGTTCGACAAATTGAACGGGCGATCCTCGCGAACGGGATTAGAATCGTCACGGAATCGATGCCGTATGTCCGTTCGGTTTCGCTCGGTATCTGGATCGGCAGCGGTTCTCGGGTAGAGCACGGCGCAGAGAACGGACTGTCTCACTTCATCGAACACATGGTCTTCAAAGGCACCAAAAATCGCTCTTCGGAAGACATCGCACGTTCAGTTGATTCGGTGGGAGGCGGACTGGATGCGTTCACCAGCAAAGAACTGGTCAGTTTCAACACAAAAGTGATGGATGAGCATCTGCCTTTCGCGCTGGATGTACTGGCCGATCTGGTGCTTAATCCGCTATTCCGCACGGATGATATCGAAAAAGAGAAAAGCGTCATTCTCGAAGAGATCAAGATGGAGGCGGACCAGCCGGAGTTCGTTCTTCACGAGGCCTTTACGGGAAGCTTCTGGAAGGGTCACGGGCTGGGGAAACCGATTCTCGGCACTCGTGAAACCGTGAAGAAGTATGAGCAGGAGATGCTGCTCAACTTCTATAACCGGGTGTATTCGCCGTCAAACATTCTGATTACGGCGGCTGGCAACCTGAACCACCAGGATCTGGTGAAGATGATTGCAGACAAATTTGGCGATATGGGGGACCGGGGCCGGCCGCCGGTGACTACCACCCCCAAGGCGCACGCGCCCCTTATTCTAAAGAGAAAAGAGTCCTTGGAGCAGGTTCACATTGCGGTGGGGGTGCCCGCTTATCCGCTAGCGCATGAGCTTCGGTTTCCACTCTACATTCTGAATACGGTCTTGGGAGGCGGCATGAGTTCCCGTCTCTTCCAGGACATTCGAGAACGCAAGGGACTAGCCTATGCCGTCTATTCGGAGTTGAATCTGTTCAGCGATACCGGGTGCCTGACCGTGTATGCCGGAACGGGGGTCGAGAGCGCCAAGCAGGTGGTGACTTCGGTAGTGGAGGAGTTCCGCCGGCTCAAGAACGAGCTGATTGACGTGGATGAAATCCGACGGGCAAAGGACCATATGAAGGGTTCGTTGATGCTCAGCCTGGAATCCACCTCCAGCCGGATGTCGAATCTGGCGCGTCAGGAGCTGTATTTTGACCGTTTCATGTCGTTAGATGAGCTGCTGGAGAGCATTGAAAACGTGGAGCGGGAAGAAGTGCAGGCCATCGCACAGGAGTTCTTCAGCACCGAGAATATCGCGTTGGCCATGCTCGGCCGGTTGGGGGATATCGAAGTGACCCGCGAAGATCTGGTCTGTTAAGCCCGCATTCGCGATTTTCCATCACGAGCTACTGCAATCTGCAGCCAAACCGCCGATGAGATGCAAGAGGTGTCATCTCTCTTTCCAGCGCGGCTAACCAACGACGACCGAGTCGGAAGCCCTGCGACATTTCATGAGAGTGCTTTTGGATGTCGATGATCTCCAGCAGGACCGGGCAAACTCATGGCCAGCGAACTTCGGTGCGCCGTAAGACGCTGGCTGCTATTGCGGTGACCACGATCATCTTGATCTCTGTGCTTTGTGCTATCTCCAGGGTTTTCCTGGTACAACGTTTTTCCGATCTCGAGGAGGCCAGGGTCGTCGACAGCCTCGAGCGGGCCAAAATTGCGGTTCAGGACGATATGTCGCAGCTGGACCGGGTCGCCGAGGATAACGCCGTCTTCGATGAGACGGCCAAATTCATGGCCCACCCTTCCCCCGAATATATCCGCTCTGATTACGGAGTAGGGAAGGCGAGCACCCTGGCACGCGAAAACTATCAGGCGCTCGCGTTTGTCGACATCGCGTCCAAAGTCGTGGCGACGAGAGGTTACGATCCGGACAGGGACCTGGACATCGACATTTCGCCCAGTCTTTCAGCTCATTTCTTAAAGGGCAACACACTCATCGCCCAACCCTTAAGCGGGGTCAGCGTCTCCGGAATTCTTCTGATAAAAGACGGCCCGATGCTCGTCTCAGCTCGCCCAATTCTCTCCTCGGAGAGCATAGGTCCAATTCATGGAGTACTTCTGATGGGCTCTTACCTGAACGGCCGCGATCTGAAGAGACTCGGCGCGAAAACTCATCTTCAACTTTCGATCGGACGCCTTGATAACCCGAATCTGCCGGCCGACTACAGGACCGCCCGAACCCATCTTTCCTCTGAGTCGGCCGCATTTGTTCGGCCGCTCGATACCGATACAATCTCGGGTTATGCCCTGCTACGTGACATATACGGACAGCCGGCAATCATTCTGAGGGTGGACTCTCCGCGCACCATATATCGTCAGGGTCAGCTGACTTTGCTGTACCTTGCAGTCGCCCTCGCCATCGCAGGACTCGTCTTCGGCATCGTCATTGAACTGCTGCTAGGAAGACTTGTTGTGTCCCGCCTCAGGTCTCTCGATCTGAATGTTGGCAGCATTGCAGAAAGCGGAGACCCCGATGCCCGTGTGTCCAAGGGCGCAGACGATGAGATCGGCCGTCTTGGCGAAGAGATCAACCGGATGCTCGACTCGCTCCAGCTTTCTCAAAATGAAAAGCGACGGGCCGAGGACCGCTACCGCATATTTATGGACAACAGCCCTCTTCTCGCTTCCATCAAAGATGAAGAGCGCCGGTTTGTTTATGTGAATGAACCTTTTGCGAGAACTTTTAAGGTCAGCTCCGGCGAGGTATGCGGCCGCGGCGACGGACTCTTCTCCACACCGGAGGAGGCGGACCAAATTCAACAAAATGATCTCGAAGTCTTGAACTGCGATGAGCCGAGACAATTTGAAGAGATCATAGCGACGCCCGACGGCGTAAAGCGCAGCTGGCTGTCGTTCCGGTTCCCGCTGCACTCGGAAGGAGAGAAGCGCTACCTGGGCGTGCTTTCGCTCGACATTACCGCCCGCAAGAAAGCTGAGGAAGAGTTGAAAGTGGCGAAGGAAGCTGCCGAAAGTGCTACTCTGGCGAAAAGCCAATTC
>CBAAAA010000329.1:0-5860 GCA_964658695.1 uncultured Solirubrobacteraceae bacterium
CGCAAGATCATTGTGGACACCTACGGCGGTATGGGTCGCCATGGCGGCGGCGCCTTCTCTGGAAAGGATCCGACAAAAGTGGACCGCTCGGCCTGTTACATGGCTCGTTATGTGGCCAAGAACGTGGTAGCGTCCGGACTTGCTTCCCGCGCCGAAGTCCAGCTCGCTTATGCGATCGGGGTTGCCGAACCTGTTTCGGTCATGGTCAATACATTTGGAACAGGCAAGGTCGACGACGCGTTGCTGGCCGATCTGGTTCGCGAACACTTCCAGCTCACCCCTGCGGGCATGATCAAGCATCTGAATTTGCGCCGCCCGGTATACCGGAAAACAGCGGCTTTCGGCCACTTCGGGCGCTCTGGCGATGGCTTCACCTGGGAGCTGACCGATAAAGCGGAAGCGCTTCGCGAGGCTGCCCAGCTCACCGCTGCCGCAGCCCGCTAACCGTTCTCCAAATACGCAACGCGGCGGGCGCTCGTCCGCCGTCCTCCCCTTTTAACCAGCACGACTACAGATAAGAGTTACAAAATAGAGATGGTGTCGACAGTAGAAGATTGCAAACGCTCGCTTGAGATCGAGATCCCACTGGAACAGGTGGAAAAAGCGAGGGAGCGTGTCACAAACTCGATCAAACAGCGGGTTCGATTGCCCGGGTTCCGGCCTGGTAAGGCTCCGGTCAATCTCATTCAATCCCGTTTCGAAAGCGAGATTCGCAGTGAAGTGCTGGAAGTACTCTTGCCGCAAGCCTTTCGCGACAAGGTCCAGGAACAGGGCCTGAAGGTCGTTGGAACTCCCGACGTCTCCGATCTGAAGTTTGAGCCCGGCGCGCCCATTCGCTTCAAGGCCGAATTTGAGGTCGCGCCTGAATTCGAGCTGGGTGATTATCGCGGCCTGCCCGCAAAATACGAAGACCCCAGCGTTTCGGACGAGGAGATCGACAACCGTCTGGAGTCCATGCGGGAAGGCAAAGCTGACTACGTAAACCTTGATCCTCGTCCGGTCGAGAGCGGCGATTACGTTCTGGTGCATCTTAAGTCACTCTCCGGATTGGCCGAGAACATCGACCAGGATGTACAGATCCATGTCGGCGGTGGGGATACGCTTCCGGCCTTCAACGAAACCCTGATCGGAACTTCTCCCGAAGAGAAGAAAGAAGTGGATGTCACCTACCCGGCTGAGTATGGGCAGGAATCGCTGGCCGGCAAGACCGTGCGCTTTGAGCTCGAGCTGAAGACTGTCCGGAAGCGGGAGTTGCCGGCGCTCGATGACGAGTTCGCCAAAGATCTCGGAGATTACCAGACTCTGAACGAATTGAAAGAAGCGGTCCGAAAGGCCATCTTCCAGGAGAAGCAGCACCTGCGCCAGCAAGCCGCGAAAGAGGAAATCCTCGACGGGTTGGTCCAAAGCCATAATTTCCCCGTCCCGGAAGCGTACATCGACCGCCAGATCGACAATCAGGTCCGCGCCCAGCTTCGGGAGCTCACCGGCCAGGGCCTCGACCCGAATACCCTGAAGCTCGATTGGGACAAAGTGAAGGAAACGCAGCGCGGCAAAGCCCTCCGCAACGTCCGGGCCTCGCTGGTCCTCGAAAAAATCTCCGAGCGGGAAGGGATCTCGGCCACAAATGAAGAGGTCGATCGCGAGGTCCAGCGCATCGCCCGGCAGCAGCGGGAAGCGGTCGTCGTCACCCGCGCCCGGCTGGAGAAAGATGGAACGCTGGCGCGCATCGCCGGCCATATTCAGACCGAGAAAACTCTGCAATTTCTCTTCGATCAGGCCACTAAGAAGCCCCTTACGGAATAGGTTATTTCTTTTCCTAATCGGGCCATCTAATGGAAATAGTGCTGATATACTGAGTTTGTCCACTCATTTGATCACGCAAAAAGGGATCTCTTGTTCTTTCATCTTCTAGGAGAACCATCTTGAAGCGCGCTGGATCTGACGATTCCCTCCGCTGCTCGTTCTGCCATAAAAGCCAGGATGTGGTCGGCAAGCTCATCTCCTCTCCGAGTGATTATCCTCGGGCCTATATCTGTGATGAGTGTATTGCCGTCTGTAATTCCATCATCGAAGACGACCGCCACGAACAGAGCTACGGGACCCCGGGCAAGTTACCTCGTCCCCTTGAGCTGAAAGAATACCTTGACCAGTATGTTATTGGTCAGGATGCAACGAAAAAGAAGCTCGCTGTGGCGGTGTATAACCACTACAAGCGGATCCAGATGAATAAGCAGCGCGGCAATGAAGTCGAGCTGTCAAAGTCGAATATTCTTCTCATCGGTCCCACTGGCACCGGAAAAACTTTATTGGCTCAGACGCTGGCGAGAATCCTCGAAGTTCCGTTCGCGATTGTAGACGCTACCACTCTTACGGAAGCGGGATACGTCGGGGAAGATGTCGAAAACATCATCTTGCGCTTGCTGCAGAATGCCGATTGGGACGTCCAACGGGCCCAGACCGGTATCATCTACATCGACGAAATCGATAAAATCGGACGGAAAGATGAAAATCCGTCTATTACCCGGGATGTGTCCGGGGAAGGCGTACAGCAAGCCCTCCTGAAGATCCTCGAAGGCACGGTCGCGAACGTCCCACCCCAGGGTGGGCGAAAGCATCCGCATCAGGAATTTACGCCGGTCGATACTACGAATATCCTCTTTATCTGTGGCGGCGCATTTGTCGGCCTGGAGAAGGTTATCGCCCGGCGCGTTGGAACCAAGTCTATCGGCTTTGTTGCCCCCGACGAGAAGGATGCCTCCCGGCGGGGGATGAACAACGTCCGGCGCGATGTCGACCTGCTCATTCAGTGCCAGCCGGTCGACTTGATCAAGTACGGCTTTATTCCTGAGTTCATCGGTCGAATGCCGGTCACAGCAGTACTCGAAGATCTTTCACGCGAAGCCTTGGTGCAAATCTTAACCAAACCCAAGAACGCCATCATCCGTCAGTATCAGAAGCTGTTTGAGTATGAGAATGTTAGACTGAAGTTTAGCGAGGATGCACTGGACTCCGTTGCGCAGTTGGCAATGGAGCGAAAAGTGGGTGCGCGTGGGCTGCGAATGATCCTTGAAGATCTGATGCTCGACCTGATGTACTATCTCCCAACCTTCAAGAAAGTCCGTGAATTCGTAGTGACCAAGGAGATGGTCCTCACGCAGAAAATCAACATGGCAGTGCTCGAAAAGGCCGGTTAGCAGGTCGCCTTTCGGACCCAAGCAGGTCGCGTCCTGTCCTCGCTGATCACGTTGCAGCTTTTGTTGCTGTGCTGAAAATGAAGGCAGCTTGTTGCTGCCAGAGTAGCTGACAGCTGTAGTATTTACGAGAAAAGCGGCCCATGCCGCTCGGTTGATTAGGTCCCCCGGTCGACTTCATTCCCACACATCCGTGGGACAATCCGCCTAGAAAGTGAAAATGGTTACGACGAAAGACAAAACGGATACCAAACGGTTGCCGATGATGCCCATTCGGGATGTCGTCATATTCCCCTTTATGATGACGCCGTTCGTGGTCGGGCGAGAGTCCAGCGTCCGGGCCCTCGAAGAAGCCTTACTTGGCGACAAGAAAATCTTCCTGGCCACTCAGCACGACGCCTCCATAGACGAGCCCCGTCCCGATGAAATCTATTCCGTCGGCACGGTGGCCAATATCGTGCAGAGCCTGAAGCAGCCGGACGGGAACATCAAAGTCCTGGTGGAAGGCGTCGAACGTGGAAAGATCATTTCGGTCAGCGAAGAAGAAGGATATTTTCGCGCTGTTGTCAAGACCAGCAGCTTCAAAGTGGAGCAGGGAACGCAGCTCGACGCGCTGACCAGCCGTGTCACGAACCTGTTTGAGCAGTACGTGAAGCTCAGCCAGAACCTGAACTACGAAACCATGATCGCCGCTATTCGGGTTGACGATCCCGGGAAACTGGCCGATACCGTTGGCGCCAACCTGCAGCTCACGATCGAAGAGAAGCAGGAACTGCTCGAGATTTTTGAACCCATCGATCGCTTGACCCGTGTGGCTGAACTTCTCGATATCGAGATCGAAAAGCTTAACGTGGACCGCACCATCCAGGGGCGCGTCAAGCGTCAAATGGAACGCGCGCAAAAAGAATACTACTTAAACGAGAAAATCAAAGCCATCCAGAAAGAGCTGGGTCGCGGCGAGAAGAGCGAATACGACGAGCTCAAGAAAAAAATCGAAGCCGCCGGGATGACCAAGGACGCCTTCGATAAGGCCATGGCCGAGCTGAAACGCCTGGAAGCCATGCCGCCGATGTCGGCCGAATCCACTGTCTCGCGCAATTACCTCGATTGGTTGCTCGCTGTGCCGTGGAAGAAGAAGACGAAAGAAATCCGCGACCTGCGTTATGCTCGCCAGATCCTCGAAACCGACCACTACGGTCTCGAAAAGATCAAAGAGCGCATTTTGGAATTCCTGTCGGTGCGTCGCCTGGTGCAGAATCCCAAGGGTTCGATTCTCTGCTTTGTCGGACCTCCCGGCGTCGGCAAAACATCGCTCGGCATGTCCATTGCCAAGGCCACCGGCCGTAAGTTCGTGCGCCTTTCGCTGGGCGGCGTGCGGGACGAAGCCGAAATCCGTGGGCACCGCCGAACCTATATCGGCGCGCTTCCCGGCCAGCTGATTCAGATGATGAAGAAGGCCGGCACCAAGAATCCAGTCATCATGCTGGACGAAATCGACAAGATGTCGATGGATTTTCGCGGCGACCCGTCTGCCGCCCTGCTTGAGGTTCTCGATCCGGAACAGAACTTCGCCTTCTCCGATCACTATCTCGATGTCGAGTACGACCTGAGTCAGGTCTTCTTCATCGCGACCGCCAATGTCCTGCACACCATCCCTCCCGCCTTGCAGGATCGTATGGAAGTAATCCGGCTGTCGGGCTACACCGAACTCGAGAAGCTGCAGATTGCCAAGCAGTTCCTGGTGCCCAAGCAGCGCAAAGACACCGGAGTCTCTGAAGATCAGGTGGCGTTCCTGGACGAGGGTCTGCAAACTCTGATTCAGTCCTACACGCGAGAAGCGGGCGTCCGGAACCTGGAGCGGGAAATCGGGAATCTCTGCCGTAAGGTGGCCCGTCGAGTGGTGGAGGCGCAATCGCCTTCGACCGACGAGCCGTTGCCCGAATCCGCGGAACCCATTGAGTTAATCGAAGAAGAGGCCGCGCCTCTCGACGAGGCTCCGAAAAAAGGCAAAAAGAAAGCCAAGAAGGAAGACGTTCCTTTGGTGGCGATCGACAAAGTCACAGTCAATCCGCAGACCGTTTCCGAATTACTAGGTCCAGCTCGTTTCCGCGACATGGATCTCGACAAGCAAAACGAGATCGGTGCGACCACCGGACTTGCCTGGACCGAGGTCGGCGGTTCCATCCTGACCACCGAAACTACGGTCATGGAAGGCCGGGGCAAGTTGACCACTACCGGCAAGCTCGGCGACGTGATGCAGGAATCGGCACAGGCCGCCATGAGCTATGTCCGTTCGCGGGCGCAGTTCCTGGGCCTGCCGAAAGACTTCTATCGTCATCTCGATATTCACGTGCACGTTCCTGAAGGAGCGATTCCAAAGGACGGTCCGTCGGCTGGCATCACGATCGCCACCAGCATCTGCAGCGCGCTGACCGGTATTCCGGTCCGTTGCGATATCGCAATGACTGGCGAAATCACCGTTCGCGGACGCGTTCTCCCCATCGGAGGTCTGAAAGAGAAGCTGCTGGCGGCGCACCGCCACGGCATTCGAGAAATCGTCCTCCCCAAGGAGAATGAGAAGGATCTCGTCGATGTGCCGGAGAACATCCGCAAAGAAATGAAGCTGAATTTCGTCTTTTCAATGGACGAAGTTCTCAAGATCGCGCTTG
>CBAAAA010000330.1:0-5850 GCA_964658695.1 uncultured Solirubrobacteraceae bacterium
GGGATGTCGAGAACACCAGTGCCCGGATTGAAGTTCGCCTGTGCATTGAAACGTTCGTACACGGGTGAGAAGAACTCATAGCGAACTCCCAGGTTGAGCGTGAGTTTGTGCGTGACGCGCCAGTCGTCCTGCGCGAAGAGCGCGAAATTGTGTCTCATGTAATCCACGTTGTTCAGGTTGTTGATATCGCCGCCATCCGCTTGGCCGGTAAGCAGCGTCGCAAGTCCACTACCGCCGCTGCCCGGACTGGCCGCATTATCTGTGAACTGGGGCCCGAAGCTCAGAGCTCCCCGTGAGTCGGCCGGTTGGTAGATGGTAAATTCTTCGGGACGGAACTCGCCGCCGAATTTCAAGGTATGTCCACCCTTGATCAAGGTGAGCGTATCGGAGTATGTGTAGGTGTTTTGTATCTCGTTCGAAGGAAGATAGGTCGGGCTGCCGAGGTTTGAGGCATCACTGAAGGTCAACTGCGGCAGGCCGCCATTGTTTTCACCGGCAGCGTAGGGCACTCCCGGAAAGCCCAGATTGCCCGAAACATTCTGGTTGTAATTGAACTGGAAGCGGCTGGTGTGCAGGCGGTTATATCCGATGCGGAGTTCGTTCACCAGGGTCGGCGAAAAGATGTGTGTCTCGCTGACCGCCGCGCTATAACCGTTGTTGTCTTGGATCCCGCTGAAGAAGCCGCCCCCGTCCGCTAAGCCCGCAAATGGGGACGGGATGGTGGCAGGCTGATGGCTGATGCTGAAACGGTAAAAGGCAGTATTTTTTGCGGAAAACACCTGGTCGACGCGCACATCGCCTGCATTACTGTCCTGCACCAGCTCCGGATTCGAAACATAGTTGTAGCCGAGCCCGTTGGTATTAGGCGACGGAAAAAGCTGGGCGAGTTTGTAACCCAACGGATCTATCTTCGAGATCGGAATCACGTTTGAAGGCGCTCCGTTGGAGTTGTACCCGAACGGCACACCGCAGAAGCCAGTCGGACTCGCGGCACTGATCTGAGTGGCGGTAGTGTCGAACAATTCGCCCGAATAGGTAGGTCGGCCGTTACAATCGGCGACGCCAGTTGGAGCAGTCAGATCCAGCTGGTCGGAGAAATCTCCGTTCCGTTGCGCCGCAGTGGGCACAAGTGACGTATCGGTTTGCCCCTGGCGCACGCGCAATCCCTCGTAGTCGGCGAAGAAGAAGAGTTTGTCATGAACAATCGGGCCGCCCAAGGTGGCGCCGAACTGGTTCTGGTGATACGGCGGAAGTGTTGGATCGAAAAAGTTGCGCGCGTCCAGATGCTCATTTCTGAGGAATTCGTAAAGCACGCCGTGAAATTCGTTGGCGCCGCTTTTTAGAGTGGCGTTCACTACGGCCCCTGTAGCGCGGCCGAATTCAGCCCCGTAGGAATTGGTCTCGACCTTGAACTCCTGCAGCGCGTCGACGGAGGGCATGACGACGTAGTTTGTTTCGTTCAGCAAATCGGGCAGGTTGGAGTTGTTGTCGATTCCATCCAGTAGAAAATTGTTCTCGAGAGAGCGCGCACCATTCGCGCTGAATCCGAATCCGCTTTCATCGCGTGCGCCGGGCTCGCTCACAGTGACGCCGGCAGTCAATTGGGCGAGCTGGACCGGGTTGCGCCCGTTCAACGGCAACCCGATCATGGTTTGGCTGTTGATCACCTGCCCTCGTTCGGAGGTGTCCGTCTCGAGCAGCGGCGCGGTCTCTTTGACGTCAACCGTCTGACTGATCTGACCGGGCTCAAGCTTGACATTCACTCGCTGTCTTTGCTGGACATCCAGCGTTATCGGGCCCACCGAAGTAGTTTTGAAACCTTGGAAGGAGATACTAACCTGGTAGGCGCCAATACGGACGGGGCTGATACTCCACTCGCCGGATGCGTCGCTGGCGGCGTGATATTTGAACGCGGTCTCCGTATTCGTGGCGGTGATGTCCGCGCCAGACACCGATGCTCCGGAAGAGTCAAGAACCTGGCCGACAAGGGCCGCGGTATCTTTCTGCGCGAACAAAAGTGCAGTCAGAAATGGAACGAGCGCGCCTGCGCGCACGAGTGCCCGTGTAAACATACAACTGAACCCCCTATGAACCGCAGGTAGACTTTCTCTGTCGAAAAGTGTAAGTTGTCGGTTAACATTTAGTCAACTTCATTTAAGGAGACGTGATGAACGAAGCAACGATCCCGGTTGCTCTTCCGCAGCAGCGCACAGCCGTCACCGATGCACCCTCTGATACAGCAGTTATAGAACCCGTAGCAACTACACGGAATATTGCGGTGGATGCCTATCGCGGCTTCGTCATGTTGTTGATGATGGGCGAGGTGCTGAGTCTGGCGAAAGTGTCCAAGGCGCTTCCCGGAAACTGGTTCTGGGCATTTCTCGGTTACAACCAGAGCCACGTCGAGTGGGCCGGCTGCTCTCTCCACGACATGATCCAGCCTTCGTTCTCCTTCCTGGTGGGCGTTGCGCTTCCTTATTCCATTGCCAGCAGAATGCGCCGGGGTGGCACTTTTGAAAGAATGTTTGTCCATGCTGTGTGGCGCTCCCTCCTGCTGGCGGCGCTCGGCATTTTCTTGCGTTCTATGCAAGGACCGATCACCAACTTCACCTTCGAAGACACGCTGACGCAAATCGGCTGCGGATATCCGTTCCTGTTTCTACTCGGCTTCCGTTCCCCGAAGTGGCAATGGGGAGCTTTCGGCGCGATCCTGTTCGGCTACTGGCTGGCATGGGCTCTGTACCCTGCACCTGGACCGCACTTCAACTATCCCGCCGTTGGCGTGCCTGCTGACTGGCCGCACAACTTCACAGGCTTTGCCTCGCATTGGAACAAGAACAGCAATCTGGGCCTGGCGTTCGATCAATGGTTTTTGAACTTATTTCCGCGCGTTAAGCCGTTTATCGCCAATGAAGGCGGCTATCTGACCCTGAGTTTCATTCCCACGCTGGGCACTATGATTCTGGGTTTGATTGCCGGCCGCTGGCTGCGAGAAGCCTCTCCCCGTATTCCGCTGAAGAAGTTTGTTCTCGCCGGCTGTATCGGCGTAGCGGCAGGATTGCTGCTGCACTTCACCGGCATCTGTCCGGTCGTAAAGCGCATCTGGACACCAGCCTGGACACTGTTCAGCGGCGGAGTGTGCTTCCTGTTCCTGGCGGCGTTCAGCTGGGTGATCGACGTGAAGAAACATCGCGGCTGGGCGTACCCGCTGACTGTAGTGGGTATGAACTCAATCGCGGCTTACCTGATCGCTCACCTGTGCGAAGACTTCGTCAGCAGTTCGCTGCGAATCAACATCGGCATGAAGCCGTTCGACATCTTTGGCCCTGCTTTTGAACCGCTTTTGTTCGGAGCGGTCATGCTCGCCATCTACTGGCTGATGCTGTGGTGGATGTTCCGGCGAAAAATCTTCCTGCGCATCTGACGGGCAGCTATTGAAAAGTGTTGCAGGCAGCCACTTGACCGGAGTCGAGGCCCGTCTGCAACCAGTGCATGCGCTGCGCTGAAGTTCCATGCGTGAACGTTTCCGGGCTGACTTGCCCGCGTGCCATCCGCTGCAGACGGTCGTCGCCGACTGCAGCAGCCGCCTGAAGCCCTGCTGGAATATCGGCGTTGTCCACGATCCCTCTCTCGTGACTGCTATGGGCCCAAACGCCGGCGAAGCAGTCAGCCTGCAGTTCCAGCTTCACTGACAAGGGATTCTGCTCGCTCGGATCGCTCTGCCGCAGACGCTGGACTTTCCCTTCAATGCCCAGAATCTTCTGCACATGATGTCCAAGCTCGTGTGCAATTACGTATGCCTGGCCGAATTCTCCCGGCGCTTTGAAGCGGCGTGCCAGCTCATCGAAGAAGCTTAGGTCAAGATAAACTTTTTCGTCCTCGGGGCAGTAGAATGGACCGATCGCCGCTTGCGCGGTTCCACAGCCGGAATTATCCACGTCGCGGAACAGGACCAGCTTCGCCCGGCGATATTGCGAATGCGTTTGCCGCGGCAGGATCTGCGTCCAGGTATTCTGGACGTCGTTCAGCACAAACGAAACGAACTGAACTTCGCGGTCTTCGCTCCTGTCCTGGGTCGACTGCTGCTGCCGGTCCACAGGGGCGCTTGTCGTCGGACTACTCGAAAACAGCGTAAACAGGTTCTGATGAAAGACCAGGCTGAGAATGCCGACGAGAATTACACCGCCGATGCCAAGATGAAAACCGCCGAAGCCACCCCCACCGCCTCCGCCTGAGCTGTCACGATCGTCTTGAATGTCGTTGCTTACGCCGCCCGGAGTCCATTCCATGTTCAGTGATATAGAGGCAGCCCTCGAACTATTCGTTGCTTAGCCGAATGATCTAAAAGTCGTCCGTGACCGCCGCAATGGTGTTAGGCGCGTTGCCCTCCAGACGGTTATTCACGAAGATAAACGTGGGCTCGCCGCGCTGTTTGGCACGGATCAGTAGATTGCGCAGAGCGTCTCGAACCTCCTGATTGGGGTCTCTCGTGGACGTGTATGGCGAAAACAGCTGCACCGCTTCTTCGTAGGAACGCCCGGCACGAAGTAATGCTCGCGACACTGTGAAGTCGGTGGTGAAGATGCCTGGGAGATCCAACTGATCTGCCAGAGCCGGCATGCGTGTCCAGGAATTCAGAACATGCGCCACCCGGTGTTCCGCCAAGACTCGCAGATACACCGGCTCCAGCAGTTCAGGGTTCCGGATTTCGACGCCATAACGGAATTCAGACGGCAGCGCTCCCAAGAAATCCGACAGCGTTTCGGCAAATGAATCGGCGTCGCCAAAGGCAGTGGCGGGAAATGCACTGAACTCGAATAGAATCACTGGCGTTTGACTGCGATAGGGCGTCAGCAGCTTTAAGAACTCCTCGTACAACTGCTCCGCGTGCAGGAAATTGGGATTCAAGATGCCGGCGCGCGCTCCGTAGCGCGGGTGTCCGGGGAAGGTATGCACAGTAATTTCTTCTGGCACTTTGAAAGCGAACTGCAACTGTCTTCCCTGTTCAAACAGCCGCTTCCAGAAGTCCGGAGCGGGGAACTGATAGAAGGAGAAATCGCCGCAAACGATCGGGAATGTCTCCGCATATTCAGCCAGGCACTCCTGCTCAAAACGCTTCCGGGAGAACCGTCCCCGCACCTGATAGCGCTCAGGCGAGTAAATCTGTCCGAGCCATCCCTCGTACTTCCAGGAGCTGCCGCCGAGGAAAATTCTCTGGTCAGCCAGATGGCGAAGCTTGCCTTTCAACTTGCCCTTCATCTCGGGCTCTGGGTCTTCAAAAAGGGAGAGGGTTTCTGCCACCTTCTTTGTATCTCATCACGACGTGTGAAAAACTAGCTGGTTTGTGATACTCGCAAAATGGTGAACTGGATGAAATCACGTCGGCAAATCGGAGGAGCTGCGCTACTGTTATTTGCGGCAGCGGCTGCATGGTCGTACAAAACAGATCCCGAGCCGTTTCGGCCCGCATATCATTTCTCTCCCGCGAAAGACTGGATCAACGATCCGAACGGGTTGTTTTACTATCAGGGCCAGTACAACCTCTTCTATCAACTCAATCCGTTCGGTGACGAACCAGGACATCTAAGTTGGGGACACGCGGCCGCACCCGATCTGTTTCATTGGAAAGAGCTTCCCGTGGCCTTGCGCGAAGAAAACGGAATCATGATGTTCTCCGGCAGCGCCGTGGTGGACACCGGCAACACCAGTGGATTCGGCAAGAACGGCAAGCCTCCCATTGTCGCTTTCTACACCGGGCATCGCACCGGCAATCAGGCGCAGAACATCGCTTATAGCAACGACGGCGGCGTCACATTCGTCAAATATGCGGGCAATCCCGTCATTGATCTG
>CBAAAA010000331.1:0-5836 GCA_964658695.1 uncultured Solirubrobacteraceae bacterium
GTAAGTGTTTTGCGGGTGAGAATCTTCTCACCTGCGCCGGTCGAATTTTGCTGACGGATCCCCACTTTGTTTTCGAGTTCGGCAAGTTCGTTGCGCGTTTTCCGTAAAGACTCGTTTAATGACCCGGTTTGGGCCGGGTTGACGCCAAGAGCAAGAGACGCTTCAGAAGCCTGTAAGTGCGAAAGCAGATCAAAGTAACGCGGAGGAAGCTCCATCTGTCTGTCGAGAGAAGCGACCATCTGCTCTCGAAGGCCCGCCGCGCGACTGCTGGCCAGTACCATGAGCGCCTCGCGCGCGAGCGCCGCGTTGTGACGCTTCAGAGAAAGTTCGGCAGCCAGTTCAACGAAATCACGGTAGACGCGATGGAGTGTGGCGGTGGTCTGCGTACTGGTGACGTCCCCCGGTAGCGCCTGTTGACGCCACGCATCGGCCGCGTGAACAGCCAGCCTGAAAGCAACCACCGCTTCAGACGGGCGATTGAGCGCAATGAGGATTTCCCCGCGGAACTGTTGCGGCCAGTATTGAGGAATCGCGGCGTAGCTTTTGCCGCCAGAAGCTTCCGCCTGGCCCTCTAAACGCAGCGCTTCTTGATAGTGACCCTGTTCTCTGGCGAGTTCGGCCATATGCTGCTTGGTGAGCGCAACGCCATCCAGGTTGTCATGAGAGGTTCGAATCTTCAGCGAACTTTCGTACGCCTTTGCAGCTCCTGGGTAATCCTTGTTCTCGACCAGCGCCAAACCGAGGTGGTCTTCCGCAAAGGCCTCTTCGTCCGCCAGTTTCGCCTGTCGTGCTGTTTCGAGGGAGGACTGAAAGGCCTTGGCGGCATCGCTGAAATTGCCTAGTTCAGCCTGCGTGTCCCCATAGTTCAGGAGCGCCCTGGCGAGGCGATCGCGTCGTTCGGAGTGTTGCAGGAGACGAACCGCTTCTTTGGCCGCATCGGACGCCAGTTCGTGATCGCCCAACTGAGCATAGACCGTTGCCCGGTTGTTTGAGGCAGCGCCCGCGAGCCCATCATCATGCGCCGTGATCGCGAGGTTGATTGCGGCATCTGTTGACTCAAGAGCTTGCCGGTACTGAAACGAACGAATCTGGGATCCGCTTGCATACAGCAGGGCTTGAGCCTGTTCTCCAGGGGTAGGTCCGAGCGAAGCAGCTTTCAGGAAGAGTTCAATGGCCTGGGCAATGTGGCCCGCCTTACGTTCGTCTAAAGCCGCAGCGAGCGTTAATTCGAAACTCTTGGAGGAAGAGCTAATTTGATTCGTGTCACAGCGGCACAAATCGGGGTGGGTCAACACAAGCGCAAGGAACAGAGGCAGTGTCAGCCGGCTAGCGATGGACCTGAAGCTTATAGTACTAAGAAGCACATACTACCCAAGAAGTACTCTACAGGCAGTACTGTACCATGAGCCTGACAAATTTTACCAAGTATTTTTTACTTGGTTCGTACTCGGAGCTTCGACGAATCGGAGTCGGAGATTAAAAGCCGAAGTACGACAAAACGATGCGGACGATATCGATGATGACAGGATCTTTGACTCCGCAGGCGAAGGCGAGTAAGCAAATGGTGAACATGGTAGAGGTCCTTTTCGAACACGAAGTTCCCACGTGGCGCCCCCATTTCGACCGAAAAAGCACTCCTTAAGTCATTGAAAATGAGCAAGAAGAGAAATTCTGTACTTCTGTGATCACCCCACGGCGCCGCTTCGCTCTGGCCGCACGAGGGATGAAGATGTCCGGATTTCTGACAGAATTCTGACAAGACCGTGAGCCGGGCTGGACCAGAATGTATTTCTACTGCTGTCGTGCACCCCGGGATTCTGAGAGTGCTTTCGGCGCGGCGAAGCCTGTCGCTCTTTCTGGCGGCAGTGATCTGTCTGGCCTTTTGGCAGGTGTGGCTTACCTGGCGCCTGATGGAGCAGGATCGCGGTCTCGAGCGGCAGCGTTCGCGCGAACACCTGGCGCAGACCGCAGATCTGGCGGTGGCGGAAATCTCGCGGAATTTGGGAAATTGGCAGCTTAGTTTACGAGGGATCGAGTCGCTACCCCCGCCTTCTCCGGTGCTGGCTCGCATTCCGGGGGGATCGACTTTTGTGATCGTTTCTCCCGCGGATGTTGCTACTTATCCGCAAAGGCCGTTGCTGTTTTTGCCCGAGGCTCTGGCCCCGGCTGCTGCTGTAGCGGATGGCTTTGATACTGCCGATAAACTCGAGTTTCGCGAACGGCAGTATAGCGATGCCATTGCGGAGTTGCAGCAGCTTGCTCAAGTTCAGGCGACTCGGTCTGAAGCCTTGCCGCGGATCGCGCGAATTCAGCGGAAGATGGGAAAGCCCGAGGCTGCTCTTGAGACTTACGCCCGGCTGACGCGCGAGGAATCGCTGAGTTCAGCATCCAGTAGTTCCGGAACGCCGTATGGGCTATTGGCCGCCAGCGCCAGATGCCGCATTCTAACCGAGTTGGGACGGGGAGAAATCGCCGCAAAAGAGGCACAGTTAACTCGCGTCGCGTTGACTCAGTCCCACTGGCGGCTGGGTCGCGAGGCGTTTAAATTTCAATGGTCTGAGTTATCGCAATTTGGTATCGCTGCGGAGAGGCCTCCTGAAGCGGCGTTCCAGTTTGCGGTTCTGGTCTCGCAGCTTTTTGACCGGTGGCAGAGCGCAGCTCATTCAAGTGCGGTGGTTAGCGGACAAGAAATGCGGCCGGACTCCTCCCTATTAATATGGAGTGCCCGCTGGGCATTTGAGCGCGATGCTGTGTTCCGAAGGTTGGCCCAGGCCCAAAGTCGCCTGACGGCCCTGAAGGCGGGGGCGGTATTCGTTGTTCCGGCTCAAGGCGGCAAGACAGATCTGCTTGTGGTTGATGTTGTGGGTAAGGGGAACGCGAGTCTACAAGGCCAATGCTATGGGTCTCACCTGCGCTTGGCCGGCCTAATCTGATCACATTCTTTGCGGAGAAGCCACCCCGCAGAAAACGGATCTACTGTCAATCAGCCTTGATTCGGGCCAATCGGAGCGGCTTGGATCGCTCCCCGGCTTACACGTTGTGATTCAGGCAAGCCGGGATGGCGGTGCTCTATACATGATTGATTTTCAACCCAGGGCGATTCGGCGCTGGGAAATCGCTACGGGTAAGACGAGTGTTTTGGAGAAGGGGTTAGCATTTGTCTCAAACGACGAGAACTGGCTGGCGCGCCGAAATGACGATGGCTCAGATATCGAAACTCGTCCGGTCTCCGGAGCTACCTGGAGGACTGCCGCTTCCAACGTCAGCCAGTCGCCTCATGAGGCGTTCACACCGGATTGTCATTGGGTCTTCTACACGGTAGACGATTCGGGGAAACGATCGCTATGTCGTTTGCCTGTCACCGGCGGCGCGCCGGAGCGCTTGGGTGACGATCCCAGCCAAGGGAATGGCGAAATGATGTCCATCAGCCCGGACGGAAAAAAGATCCTTGCCGTGCTGTACCAGCGCGATCGCGAGTTATCGATCTTGGAGAACTTCGTTCCCAAAATGCCTAATATGCGGGTGAGGGTGCGGAGGCAATGAGGAGCAAGAGCTCAACACCCTCCATAGAACCAACTCCGCTATAATGGTTCAGAAGTTATTTCCCTCCTAGGAATCCGTGCGTCTTGCGCCGTAACAGCCTGAGGCGAATCTACGTTCGGAAGACTGAAACTTTTGACTCATGTTCGATAACCTCTCCGACAAGCTGCAGCGGGTCTTTAAAAACCTGCGCGGTGAAGGAAAACTTTCCGCCGCCAACATGGAGGAAGCTCTCCGGGAGATTCGGGTTGCGCTGCTTGAGGCGGACGTTCACTTCAAGGTCGTCAAGCAGTTTATCGAACAGGTCAAGGAAAAGGCCATGGGCGAGGAAGTGCTTATGGCGCTCTCACCGACACAGCAGGTCGTCAAGATCGTCCGGGACGAAATGACGAAGATGCTAGGCACGCATCAGTCTCGTTTGCGGTTCGCCAATGAGCCGCCGACGGTGGTCATGATCGTCGGTCTGCAAGGTTCGGGTAAGACCACCAGCGCTGCCAAGCTAGCTCGTTTTCTCACCAGAGAGGGAAGCAAGCCCCAATTAGTGTCGGTGGACGTCTACCGTCCGGCAGCCCGGCATCAGCTCAGCATCCTGGCCAAGGGCGTCAACACACCCATATATGAAGGGACGCCCGAAGAAACAAAGCCTCTCGAACTGGCGCGTTCCGCTCGCCGCGAAGCCATGCAGACTGGCCGGGATCTTCTCCTGGTTGATACTGCCGGACGGCAGCATATAGATGAGCAGTTGATGCAGGAACTGCACGAGCTGAAAGAGGCCTTGAACCCGACCGAAATCCTTTTCGTGGCCGACGCCATGACAGGCCAGGACGCGGTGCGGTCTGCCGACGAGTTCCACAAGCGCCTCGGGATCACCGGCGTGATTCTCACAAAGATGGATGGGGACGCGCGCGGCGGTGCTGCGCTCTCGATTCGAACCATCACCGGGCAGCCTCTCAAGTTCGTAGGTGTGGGGGAAAAATCAGACGCTCTCGAAGCGTTCCATCCCGATCGCGTGGCTTCGCGCATTCTTGGCATGGGCGACATGCTCTCGTTAATCGACAAGGTTCAGGGGAGCATCGATCAGAAAACCGCCGAAAAGATGCAGGAGAAGCTGCTCGGCGACGATTTCACTCTTGAGGATTTTCGCGATCAGATCAAACAGGTCAGAAAGCTCGGTTCTCTGGGTGGCTTGCTGAAGATGATGCCGCAGATCGGTCCGTTGAAAGATCTGAAGGAAACCGACATCGACGAACGGAAGATCGATCGCGTGGTGGCGATGATCGATTCGATGACCCCCAAGGAACGCCGCAACCACATGTTGATCAACGGTTCGCGACGCCGCCGGATCGCTAAGGGCAGCGGCACCAGTGTGCAGGATGTCAATAATCTTCTGAAAGAATACGCCCAAGCGCGTAAAATGATGAAGAGTTTAACCGGCGCCGGCGGATTCCTGGGAAAGAAGCTGGCCAAAATGAAAATCCCGGGGATGCCCGGGTTTTAGTGAATGTCGCTGCAGCAGACGTTTTGGGCAAGTGTTGCAGGAGCGCACTGCAAGTCCGGATTCAAACTTATAAGAATAGGAAAAGAAAAGGTTAAGATGTTAGCAATTCGCCTGGCGCGGTTTGGCGCCAAGAAGAAACCGACGTATCGGGTAGTAGTGATTGAGAGAGAGCGCGCAAGAAACAGCCGGTCAATTGAGGTGGTTGGTTTCTACAACCCCATCGCGAAGCCCGCGCAAGTGGAGCTGAAGCATGACCGCATCAACCACTGGATCAAAATTGGCGCTCAGCCGTCGGATACGGTGACGCGCCTGATGAAGAAAAACCCGGCCGCGGCTGACCAGTCCGTGACTGCTTAACAACCTGTTTTCGACGCTTCTCAGTGCTTTTCAACGCGGGCGGGCGGACGGACGCCACAGCGCAAAGGGCCAACATGAATGACAGTAACGGCGTGAAAACGCTGGTAGAAGATATCGCTAAGGCTTTGGTCGATACACCCGGCAGCGTCACGGTCAACGAGATCGCTGGCGAACATGCCACGGTGTTTGAGCTCCGGGTGGCGGACACCGACCTGGGGAAAGTCATTGGAAAGCAGGGCCGGACAGCGCGATCGATCCGCACGCTCCTGGGTGCGGTTGGGACCAAACTGAACCGCCGGTTTTCGCTTGAGATCCTTGAATAGAAGCTCGATTTGATGGATCGGGACAGGGTAGTGCTGGCCGAGATTGCCCGGCCGCGAGGAGTCTGCGGTGAGGTGCTGGCGATCTCTCAAACCGATGTGCCGGGCCGGATCGAGGGCT
>CBAAAA010000332.1:0-5824 GCA_964658695.1 uncultured Solirubrobacteraceae bacterium
GACTCCTCCTCACCGCGTCGCGCGTAGGCAATGGATACGACGCCGAGAAAAGCGAAGATCGAAAGCCAGTATGCGATCGACCAGAATAGTGCGGGCACAAAGTGTCCGTACCCGTTCATGTCCGAATAAATGTAAGTTGGGACCCAACCCGGCAAATAGAGGGTGTTTTCCCAACCGAAGTTGAAGATGATGGGCTGTAGAACGAAGATCCCGATAACAATGCCGTGGCCCACAAACTTGTTGGAAACCATGGTCTGCACAAAGAGTGCGAGCAGGGTAAATCCAAGCACCTGCGGCAGGGTCACAACGTAGAGTTCTGTGAGATATTGGAGTGGCTCGTAATGATAATAGCCGCCGATGGTCTGCATCGTCATGCCCATCAGCATGGTCACGGCGAGCAGCACAATCTCAACGAAGGCGATAGCGGTGAATTTAGAAAACCAGTCGACGGTTTCGTGCATGGGCAGCGCGTCATGGATGCCATCGAAATGATTGTCACGTTCACGCCAGATCAGTTCGGCGGCGTATAGCGTGGCCACGATATAGAAAAAGAGCGTAGCGCTGCCCTCCACTGCCTGCAACATGAGATAGGTGACAGGCCAGACATTCTGATCTCCGACCCGTCCGGCAAACTGGCCGTTGTTGGCGGCGAAGACGATAAGAAGGCCAACTATGGCCCAGAATGGAATCTCACGGGTGATGGTGCGGATGCGAAGACGGGTGAGTGAGAGGTATTGGGCGAAGGAAGTCGCCGGTCCAAACATTTGATGGACACGCGGAAGAGCCGCCGCGACCAGTGAGCGGACAGGGCGCGCCTCTTCATCTTCTTGCAGGCGTGCTTTCGCTGCGCGCCTACCCTGCGACCGTGTGGTAAGCGCTTCGACCGACATAGGGAAGAGTGCCCATAGGCCACCCAGCGAGAGGAACCCGACCGCGGTCCACAGAAGGCGATTGTAGAGGAATACGCCGGGCGAGCTACCACTGAAATCCCAGGGGAGCAGCAGGGTGTTCTTTTCGATCACCGTCCAGTAGCGGGTCACGTTGTCAACGAGGATGAAGCCGATGGGATCGAAAATGCCGGACCAGAAATGTTCCAGCGAACGGGTAGAGAAAAATACAGTTATCAGGACCAGGTAGACCATGAACAACGCGACACCCTGGAGGTAAACTATGAAAATTTTGCGAGTGAGCGCGGCCACAGCGAAAAAGAGCGAGCCTATGAAAAAGATTTGAACAACTAAGACGGAGAAAAATGGGTGAAGATACCAGCCAATATGGTTGGGTCCGATGCGCGTGTGATCGGTCCAGGGAGCAAACGTACCGGCCCAAGTTCCAAAAAGCATGCCGGAGAAGGCGCCAACTGTGGTGACAAAGGAGCCGGCCCAGCGGCCGCCCAGATACGCGAACTTCGATACCGGTTTGGTGAACAGGATCTGGTAGGTGTCGCGTTGGAAGTCTCGCAGGATTGAGGTTCCGAAGATGGCCGCAATCACAATCACGCCAAACAGAGCGGCTCCAAAGTCGTTATACGTGTTGGCATACGGACCGTTCAGCAGGACCTTGCCGTTGGAGTTGCCAACTGGCCCGAAACTTTCCGATGCGACGCTGAGGAACGAGAACGCGAACCAAATCAGAAAGTAAACATAGGTAGAAATGCTCTTGAGCCTATACCGAATCTCGAAGGAGAAAAACTCCCGGAACATGGCCATGGCAAATGTCCTCAGTAGTGACGTTAGTTCTTGGCGTGACGCGAGAGATGCAAGAAATATACATCCTCAAGTTCGGTCGGGACGGAATGAAAGCCCGCGCCCGGCAAGGCTGGGGCGAAGACTCGAATCTCATGGAGGCCGCCGACAAGATGCGTACTGATTACCTGGAACTCGGAATCAACGGCGCGTAACTCATCATCGCTAGCGACGATACGCGACCAGACTTGTCCGTCCAAGGCGGCAATGGCTTCATTGGGCGCGCCTTCCAACAGCACCTGGCCTGAGGCGATGATGGCCATGCGAGAACACAGCTCACGGACATCGTCCACAATGTGCGTGGACAGGATGACCGTTACGTCGCGTCCGATGGAGGAAAGAAGGTTGAGAAAGCGATTACGTTCCGCCGGGTCGAGCCCCGCGGTCGGCTCATCGACAATGATGAGACGAGGATTTGCCAGCAGTGCCTGCGCAATCCCAAAACGCTGTTTCATGCCGCCGGAATAGGTGGAGAGGGCCTTCTTCCGGACGTCCCAAAGATTCGTCTGTTGCAGCAAGGCTTCAACCATCTCCCTGCGCTCGCCCGCCGCGGTCACACCCTTCAAAACAGCCAAATGGTTCAGCATATCGACGGCTGACATCTTGGGGTACACGCCAAACTCCTGAGGAAGATATCCAAGAGTTTTGCGGACCTCGTTTTTTTGGGTGAGAACGTCGAGACCATCGAGATGGATGGACCCTGAATCGGGGTCTTGCAGCGTTGCGATCGTGCGCATCAGCGAACTCTTGCCCGCGCCGTTCGGCCCGAGCAGTCCGAACATGTTGTTGCCAATTGTCAGCGACAAATTCCTGAGTGCGCGCACGCCGTTCGGATAGGTCTTGGAGAGATTGGTAATGGTCAGGGCCATGAAGGTTCTCCAGAAAAAAAGTAATGACACCTATTATGCATTATCAAGACGGGTTCGCAGCCCCTTCTTCAGCCACAAATCGTTGTCATTGGAAACAATCCAGCAGGGCGACAAGCAGGGAAGACGCTCGCAAGGGATCAGTGTTCGGACGCTCCTGGAATTTCGGGAATACCTGGATCGTCGAGGATCTGAACCGCGGTGGCAGGACCTATGTCAGCCCAGTCGTTCAGTACCCACACAACTTTCTTGTTTTTCGTGACTTCCACAAGCTGCGGGCCTTTGCCGTTACCACCGCGCGAGCAGATGATTGTGTTGCCGTTGGCCAGTCGAGTGCAGGATTGGGTGTTAATGAACCGGTACTCCGCCGGCAGTTCGGACGGCTTCAGTTCCCAGACGACCTGCTTGCCGGGTGTCACTTCGAGTGTGCTGATGTCCTTCTCATCGGTGATCAGCGTATTGCCGTTCTTAAGCCGAATCGCTGCCCACGGGGTGTTGACCGGATATTCCCAGATCTCGTTGAAATCTTTGTCGTATTCGACCACTTTGTTCATGAGCAGGAATGGGACTAAATAGGTGCCCTTTGCGGTGTAGCGAACGCGGCGGAACTGCCCGTGCACACCCTTTGCCGGGTCGTAGGGCAAGTCGTGCTCCGCTTCCACGGCCTTTGTCTTTGTGTTCACCACGAACAGCTTGGGCGGCGTGGCGTTCTGGACGAACATAACCTTTTCCAGGCCGATAGGCTGGCAGGCGTGAATCTCCGTCCCAGGCGGTGCGTCGTAGCGCCAGACAACCTGTTTCCCCGGCGTCACCTCGGCGATGTACTGCATCCGGGTGAACAGGATGTTGCCGTTGGAGAGCATCCAGACGTCGTCGTACTCCCAGCCGCCACCGGTCGCGTATGTCCAAATGATCTTTCCGTTGTTAATGAGGAAGATCTTGTTGAAGCCCTCGCCAATGTAAAGCATGGGGTGCTCAGCCAGACCCCTTCCCGGAAGATTCATCTGGATGGGCTTGTCCCAGTTGGGTGGAGGGACCGCGGTCTCCGAGGACGCCAGGGCCGGAACGCCAGGAGCGGTGAACCGGGAGAGCAACTTCATGAGCGGGCTTTGGGAAGATGGTCTGGTTGTGGACACACCTACCTGTCCCAACGCTACACATTGAAAAGCTGTAAGTGCGAGACTAATCGAGCATGCGTGGAGGGGAGACCATTCTCTGCGAGGACAGACACCAGAATGTCTCTCCTCCTTCCGTGCTAGTAAGTCCAGTTCGGACGTTCTCATCGGCTTGCCGTGTAGTCGAGACTCCAGCTGCTAATGGATCAAATGTTTTCGGGGCATCGAAGTAACAATGTTACACGTAGTGTTCGATCCAGCCTGCTGGACCTTGACCGGGTGTTCAGCGTAACAAACGGAACACGTCATGGCGAAGGACAAATCCGTGGCGACCGCCGACGGATGTATTACGAGCTGAGTAAGTCGCGTCTCGTTCCTACTGTTTGTTATAGCCGAGCATCTCCAGATATCCTTTGCCTTCCACGGATCGCCCTTCTCTTGCTCCTCGAAAACGAGAGGCTCCCTCCCAATAGGCGGGGCTACCTCCACTTGGCACCGCGGCCATTTCCTGGTCGGGCAATGGAGTGGACATCTCCAGTTCGATTTCCAGGCGGGGAATGCGGATGGTCCACGCAATGGGATAGTCCGCATCGCTTGCGGCGCTGTGCCAGGTCTCACCCGGTACGAGCGTAAAGTCTCCGGGGTCGAGGTGAGTGACTCTTCCATGCTCGTCGACGAATGTGCCTCGGGAGGCAGGATCGAACTGTCCATTTGGCAGGCGCAAACCATACAGCATGATGGAAGATTTGTCGTCGAGCTGGATGGAGAACCAGTCCCAGGAAGGAAACTGTTGACCTGTCCCTAGATTAAAAAATTCGTGATCGTTCCAGGCCAGCCCTTCAACGGGGATGGTTTCCCCGTTCACTTTGATGGAGCCGCTCGCTCGCAATCTCGGAATTGAATAATATTCGTAGTATTCATTCCCTTGGCCATCGGAACCATCGAGGACAAAGAGGCCTTTGTTGCCATTCAGAACTGGCGGGCCGTCTGGAACGAGCGCCAGGTCAACCCCGAAGTGCCCCTGCGGAGCATGCAGGCGAAACGGTTGCCAGACGACTGAATCCGGCTCAGTGAGGGTCCAGTCTCCGATTTGAATCGTCCACGGCTTCTCGGTGATGCTCGCCAGGGGAGCGACTTGGGGCGCCAAGGCTTTGTGGAAGAAGAAATGTTGACCGTCAAGATCGCTGACGGCGAGATCCGCAAAGATGATGGGCGTGAACTGCGGTTGACCGGCCGGCGCACCGGTAGGCTCGTAACTGTGAAAGAAAGTCAGCTCAAACCCATAGTGCTTGCCTTGTTTTGATTGCAAGTTGCCTGTGAAATACCACCATTCCGTTTGATAGCTGGGATGATCGTACAGGTCACGCGGGAACTGGAAGACGAATGATTGTGCATTGAGGCAGCACGAAAAACTTGCGATCAGGAGAAGGTTTAAAGCTATTCTTGTTGCTCTCATAATCCGCTCAAGCGAAGTTAGGATGGAATTTTCTTGCGAGGGCATCGGCTTTCTCCAGCTGGAGCTTTGCGGGCTTCTTATTCGGGTTTCGGCGCAGTTCGGTTTGTGCGTGAAGGTGATGCTGGTCGACACAAAACGTGAGGTGCTTCCATTCTTCGGTCCCACGGCTGTATTCGGCATCCTCCGCGTCGAGGCGGGATAGAAGCTGGGATTTGAAGGGGTCGTGTGCGAAGTGAGTAACAGCTTTCTTCAGGGTGTCGCGCTCGTCGGCGGATGGTTTGAAGAGAGACATTTTTCGGCTGTCGCCGATAGTATCACCAATGGCAGTCTGATCAGGATTTGAAGTAGTCCGCCTGATCAAGATCGGAGATTACGCCGGGCTCTGTGGTTGGGTACGAATCCGAGAATGCGTTTGGTCAGGCTTTCAGGAGGGTCATGGGTTGTTCGCTACGGCAGTACAGCCGGAGGACTGATTCCGCGCCGCTCTCGTTGGCCGGGCGGGAATGGCTTCGAAAGTCGGCGGGAACCCGTGTCAGCGGGGTAGACTCTACGCACAGTTAAGCGTTTACTACTAGTGTGATACGGTACAATTGCCCCGGAACGGAACTCTGCTTTGACACTTCGCCCGATTGACTATCTCTG
>CBAAAA010000333.1:0-5823 GCA_964658695.1 uncultured Solirubrobacteraceae bacterium
TGACAGACGGGAGTGCGCAATTCTTCCAAAGTCACTTTCATCTTGCGCTGCCAGTTCGGGTACTCCGCGGTGCTGCCCGGAAGGTTTTGTTGCTCCGTCTCTTTCGTGATGTCTTCACCGTTCAGCAGCAGCAGCATGGATGGAACCTTGGCGAGGAAACCGATGATGGCGTTGTGAAGTTCGCCATCCACTTCGGGAATCTTCCCGGCGTCTCGCGGATACCAGGAGGGCAAAAGATTTTCCTCGTGAAGCACGTTGAGCATCTGCTGCTTTTCGTTCTCCCGATCCGTCCGCTGCTGCCTGTAACCGTGCTCGTCGGCCAGATTCGCCGCGCGGCGAGCTTCGATGTCGCGCATCGTCCAGAATCCGGCGAGTGTGGCCAAATCATGCGTACTTGAGGAAACGAGCGCCTGCGGAGGGTACTCCCAACTTCGTTTGAACGTACCATCGCGGTGCTTTTCGAAGTAGAACAAGCGGTAACTCAGGATGCCGAACCGGCCAAGCATTTCTCGCATTTCATCGGTGACTGTGCCGAGATCCTCACCAATGACGATATTGCGGCTGCGAACGCTTTCGAGAGCCAATATTCTCATCAGGTCGACGTCATAATCGCGGACATACGTGCCGTCCCCGGCGGTTCCATTACCCGGAATCCAGAAGAGCCGGATGAGGCGCATGACGTGATCGATTCGCAACGCTCCACCATAACTCGCGATTTTTCGGATACTGTCGCGGTAGAGCTGATAGCCGGTATCCCGATGTTGATCCGCGTTTGGCGGAGGGAAAGCCCAGTCCTGGCCGTTCGGGGAGAAATCATCGGGTGGTGCTCCGACTCGACATCCCTGAACATAGAACCTGCCATGTGCCCAAAGATCGGACCCGCAGTTGTCGGTGGCGAGTGCAAGATCGTGATAGATGCCGATGGAAAGACCGCGATCTTTCGCATGAGCCTGCGCCGCGCTAAGCTGTTCTTCGATAACAAACTGAACGTATTTATAAAACTCCACTGTGCGCGCATGCCGTTCCGCGAACCGCCTGCTCGCTTCCGAGTTCGGGTCGTGATACTCGGCTGGCCACTGCTGCCATGTCCAACACTTGCGATCCTGCTTGTGAAGAATTTCGTCCAGCGCGCGGTAAAGCGCAAACTTGTGGAGCAGTTCTCCTTCGCGATTGTAGAAGGCGGCGAACGCAAGCGATCGTTCTGAATCAGAATGCCGCGTTCGCCGGAATTGCCGGTAAAGAAGTTTCAAAAATCGCCGTTTGATGCTGGCCACTTCCGCGTAAGCGACAAATTCGGAAGCCCGCAGCTTGTGAAGGTTCGCCTGCAGCGAAGGGGATGCCAGAATCTCCTGAGCGGCTTTGCACGATGCGAACTCCGGCACGGCGGGAACATCCACGTAAATCAGGTTCTTGTAGAACAGCGAAAGCGGAAGATAAGGACTGGTATTGAAGGGAGCACGATTGTGGATGGCGTGGAGCGGATTCAGTCCTACAAAGCTAAATCCAACTTCGTCGTGAGCCCAGTCGATGAGGTTCCGCAAGTCTGAAAAATCACCGCATCCCCAGTTCCTTTCAGAGCGCAGCCCGTAGAGAGTGACGTTGAACCCGGCCGTTTTCCCTCCATTCGCCAATGAATCCGGGAGGTATGCACGATCGGGACAGACGATCAGATTGCACAATGCGGAGCGTTCACCATTACGGGAAGTGAGTTGGGCGGTGTGGTATCCAAGTGGAAGTTCGCCAGGCAAGGACAGCTTGAAACGAGCCCAGCGGCTATCGCCCAGATGAACGTCGTGCAGCCATTCGAGTTCGGAGAGATCCCACGAATGGTTCATTGATCCCAGGTCTTCAAGAGCGACGTGCAGCGAGATTCGGCCTCCGGTTCCGACCGGCAGTGATACGAACAGGACCTTTTCGGATTGACTGATGACCGCGGTCAGAGGAAGAGTCTGCGTCCACTCTTTGCGAAAGCGTTCCGCCCGCTGTCGATCTATTGCATCGGTGTTCGAGACATCCCAGCCCATCGCGCTAAGAATGCCTCGCCTCGCCTCGTGAGAAGCCTCGTGCCGCTTATGAAAGATATCCCAGTACTCACGATCGATCCGGCTTTCAGCGGCAGCGCGCGAAATAGCGTCGTCGTAGCTAAGGGAAGGTTGAAATATCACGGGCGGATGAGCCATTTACTTTCCCATTGCAACATGGCAAGCGGAGATACATGGGATAATCCAAATGTGGGCGATACAGAGACATTTGAAATAAGCCAGCCGCCGGACCTATTCTCGCGGGCAGACGAGGATCTGACCGCCGGCCTGCACGAGACGGTCTTCACGACGACCCTCGATAAGGCTCTGAACTGGGCCCGGAAGAATTCCATTTGGCCGATGAGCTTCGGGCTTGCCTGCTGCGCAATCGAAATGATGGCAATGATGGCCTCCCGTTATGACATCTCGCGATTCGGTGCTGAGGTCATGCGCGGTTCACCCAGGCAGTCGGATCTCATGTTCATTGCCGGCCGGGTTTCGAATAAGATGGCGCCGGTTATCCGGCAGCTCTACAGACAGATGCCGGAGCCCAAATGGGTGATTTCCATGGGCGCCTGCGCCACCTCGACAGGTGTTTTCAGTAACTACGCTCTAGTGCCGGTCAACCAGGTGATACCGGTCGATGTGTATGTACCCGGCTGCCCTCCCCGTCCTGAGCAGCTCATCTATGCGGTGATGTTACTGCAAGAGAAGATTCAGAACGAACAGGGCAGCGTGATGCGCACCCTGAATCTTGCTTAGGCTGCCGACTTCTCAGCGCTTCAAAGGATCTGTAATCCAGGGCGGAGTGGCATTCACCAGTGCGGCGAGAACGGGCTCCACTTTCTCCAGGGCCTGTTTCATCTCCCACGCGATGCGACGGTAAGAGAAGTGTCCTTTCACGCCACTTCTTAAGCGTGATATATACTCCAGCTCAGCGAAGTCCATTTTAAAGAGAAACCTCGACTTGGCTGCGAACGGCAGCAGATATTGCGCCGCTGGATTTGGAAGCTGCGATAAGGCTTTGTCCACTTGTGCGAGTATTTGATTGTATTGGTCAATGGCTCCACACTCGGTTATCGCGGCGGGCACATCGTAGCCGAGTTCGTTAGTGTAGTGCTGACGAAACTGCTGGCATCGGCGGTGGCGATGCAAATCACGATAGGCGCCGATGTCCATAACGAACTCAAAGACATAAGGAGCGCTTCTGAAGTTCCGGGGTAATTCGTCCCAACGGGCCCGCACCCCGAACGCTAACTTGAGAAGCTCTTCCCTGCGGCTTTGCGGCCACGAGCAGGCAATGTCGTAGATCTCGCGAAAAGGCAGCGTGGTCACCGGAAACAGCAGCGTGGCGCAGATGTCCGCGACGTGATCGGACGGAGAGAGCAAATCAGTTCCGGTCTGCTGAAGCGTCGCCTTCTGTGGGAGATGATCGGATGCCCACTCGGCCACATCCGCTCGAAGACGCGGGGCATATTCATCAGGTTCGGAGTGCTTAGCAAGCGTTGGAGCAACCGGCTCTTCTCTTCCCCCGGCTGAATCCCACAAGCAGTCCGGAGGCGCATTGCACGATCGAGCGAGCTCGGAACCGATTTCGCGAAGCTCCTGGTATTCGGAGGCTTTCAGACGCCGGATCTGCTTCTCCAGCGTTCGAATACTCGTCACTTGTCCCACGCCGGTTGGAATGCCGAAGGGAAGCAGGTAGCGGGCGATATCGAAGGCGCGTGCCGTGATGTTGCGCTGGTAAGCATCCGGCTTCATCTCTTCCGGACGAGGCAGCTGAGTTTGTAGATACTCAACCGCTTTTGAGTGAACAAGACGACAAGTTGCAATTAGCTTTTCGCAGGTGTCGGAGTAGAGTTTCACTTCTTCGTCGGAGAGTTCTGGAGGAATGATTACATCGGATTTCGTGAAGTCCTGATAGCGCGAGCTGCGGGCCTGCCCATCCCATAGCTGCTCGTCTTCGATTTCGGTTGCGGCAAGCTCGGAGATGCCTTCGAAACAGATCGCGAGATGGCCGAGATCCGCGATTGAGGCGTGCCCGTATTGGAAGTAAAAGCTTTCAAGGAACTTCGTGGAATCGTGGGTGCGAACCCATTCCATCGACTCCGTGATGCTGTCCGGAGAGCGGCTGTAGCGCGCCAAAGCATAGGCCAGCTTTTCGGGCGGCATGGGAGCAACTGAGAGAATCCGCTTCTTGGCTTGGACCGGCAAATTGTATCGTCGCACGCCTCGGAAGCGAGGCAGGTATCCTACAGGTTCGCATGATTATTCGTATTAAGAAGCTACGGGAAGAAGCGCATTTGCCGCAATACGCACACGGACCCATTGAGGATGCCGGTATGGATCTCCGCAGCATTGAAGGCGCGGTTCTTGAGCCCGGCGTGGCGCTGGCGGTGGCAACTGGACTGGCACTGGAGATTCCGACAGGGTATGAAGTCCAGATACGTCCGCGCAGCGGTTTAGCTTTGAAGCATGCGATAACTCTGCCCAATTCTCCAGCGACGATCGATCCAGGCTACCGGGGCGAATTGAAAGTGATCCTTTTGAATCTGGGCAAGGCGCCTTATGAGGTCCAGGCCGGCGACCGGATTGCCCAGATGGTGGTCGCCAAATATGAGGCAGTCGAATGGGAGGAGAGTGATTTGGCTGAGTCCGCGAGAGGCCACGGCGGATTCGGATCTTCGGGCCGCTAGCTCGCTACTTTTTTTTCGCTCCTACTTCGGCGGTCAGTCGACTCGCGAGCGGATGAGTCTGACCGGCATACTTGTTGCCGATCTTCTTGTAATAGGGCGTGGAGACAGGGGAGGAAAGTTGTTCAAAGGTAAAGGAGCAGATGCGCATCCCGGGATAGAGCGCCACCGGCATGATGCCCAGATTGCTTAATTCCAAAGTTGCTTTCCCGCGCCAGCCCGGATCGAACAGCCCGGCTGTGCCGTGAACAATGATGCCGATTCTTCCCAGGCTGGAACGCCCCTCGAGGCGCCCCAGAACGTCGTCATCCAGTTCTAAAGTCTCTTCCGTGATCGCAAGCGCAAACTCTCTTGGCTGCAAAATAAACGGCTGTCCCGCTTCGACGTGGATGGTTCGCATCAGGTCTTGAATGGCGCTCTTCTCACGAACGTCGATAAAAGCGTGACGGCTGTGCTCGAAAATGCTGAATTCGGTACCTAAGCGAAAGTCGACGGAACAGCTCCCAAACTGATCGGCTGGAAGTTCGGGAGAGATTCGGATCTTGCCGCCGTCGAGGTAACGTCGGATATCTACGTCGGACAGAACCATAGCTTTGGTTGATGCGCCCCCACATGCTAGCACGCGCCGGACTGCTTTCATCCGGGCTTTCAGGATGTTACGATGAAGATCATCAGACCGGTGTGGCCTTGCGGTGTAGCGCAAGGGCTCGTGAGACATGGGCGGCTAGCTCAGTTGGGAGAGCACCACGTTCGCAACGTGGGGGTCGTGGGTTCGAATCCCATGCCGTCCACCAAGTTTCCCGCGGGCCTCAGGCGGTTGGACAGCCTTGCAGTCCCTCCTATTCCTCCGTTCATCTTCCAAAAGCCTCGGTACCACTCACTGGGCGTAAAATGAACCGGGCATGTCCTTCACCGTTGTGCCGCTCCATCACCCTGATCTCCCCGCAGGTCGCCGTATACCGTTCGGAAGAACCTTTGTTGCTTTCGCGACTTCCCGATCATCGGCACCCGCTGTTCTGGCACGGTCTGGAGTCCCTTTTTTCGTCTGAGACCAAGAACGTGGGGTCATCGTTAACGGCCGATGTGAAACGAGACGATTTCTTGAGGAT
>CBAAAA010000334.1:0-5819 GCA_964658695.1 uncultured Solirubrobacteraceae bacterium
GTTCGATCGAAATAATGTCTGCACGCGATACGGACTGTCTTCCGCCATGTGGGGGATTCGTACCACGGCAAAGGAGCGGCCGCCATCATCCGGATCGCCATCGTAGAAATTCACGCTTACTCCCGAGGCCGCGTCCCCCCTGGCCGAGAGCGTCGCCGAGAGCACGACGTTGTCCCTCGGTGTTACCTGGTTGGCCGAAACCTCTACTTTGCTGATATCGACTTTAGCGGTTGGGGACCCTGGAACTGCGCCCAGCGAACTCGACTGGATGTAGAAGATCTGTGGATAAAACCCGAGATTGTTGCTGTAACACGGCGTGGTGCCGTCCGCCTGGGTTGCTTGGCACTCTTCGAAACCCGCAACAGTGGCAAACTGAGTGGTCGTCTCCTGGGTGACCGGGTCTATATTCCCAGCAGGGGGAATTGCGGTCAGGCCGTGACCGGGCATCTCCTTTAGCAGGTTTTTGCTCGAGTCTTGCGTCCAGACTAATACCCAGAACGCCAGGTTGACATCGCCGTCTTTGGTCTCCTGGAATTTACTCGTGTCGAATGTGGTCGGCACAAGCACCCAATTCGGAGGTTGGCCTTCTATGTCACTGAACGGCGGAATCGGGTTTGTAATTACCTCATTAATCAAAACGCTGGGTCCAGCCGCTACAGTCCCGTTCCAAGGCGTGAAGTAGAAGCGTACATGCACCTCTGCATTGGGATCCATGGCTTTCAGGCTGTAATTATAAACGCGAGCCTGCAATGCGAGCACATCGCCAGCCTTGGCCAGTTCCAGTTGCGGTCCCTGGCCCGCCGCATTGGCGCCCGAGATGAAGAGGCCGCGCATCTGATGGTAAGCGCTCAGCCAGGGGTTGTCAGCGAACCGATCATTGACTTCCGCACAATCCGCCGACGATCCTCCCTTGGTAGAGGTCGCCAGGCAATTGCTCGGAAAGTCACCGCCTGGCACGCTCGATCTCACGATCTTCCAGCGTTCCGGGTGATTGAGCGCCACGTCCGGAGCCTGGTTATAGGCTTGTCCCCACCAGTGTCCGGAGTTCAGGGGGTCGGCCGTAAATACGGCACGAATCATTCCGAAGGTCTGCACATTTGCGCTGAGCGGCTGGTTATCCACATCGCCACCCGTCACCACAGTGCCGAAGATATAGGGAGTTACCTGGTATTGATAGTTGGTATCAGGTGAGAGAAACGTGCCCGGTTTATTCACGAGAAGGCCTGTGGAGGTTCCGAGTGTGGTGGAATCGTTCGTCACGTGACTGAACCCAAAGCTCCCGCTTAGTTCTCCTTCGTAACCAAACGTGGCTTGGGCTGTACCTTTAACACCCACAGCCCCGGTTACTGAGAGGTCGTTCTCAAAGCTGTAATTCTGGTTAAAACTGGCGTTCGTTCCGGTTGTGCTCGTAACGCTCCAAGTACTGCTTTCTATAAGCACATTATTGTCGGTGGAGAACCCATTGCCCACTGCGAGTGTACACAAGGCGGTGTTTGTTTGTTGGATGGGACCGTTCGCGCCGGGGCAAGTTCCCTGACCAGGATAGAGGTTCTGCAGCTGGGTTAAGTTGGCTGGGTAAGAAAAGACGTTACCGGGCTCCCAAGGCGGTTGATACCACGAAAGGGACGCGCCGTTGGAGTCTTGCGGAGCGTTGTTGTTGGTCGGAGCCGAGAACTGAATCGTGAGCGGCACCATAGAATCCGGCGGGCAGGTCTTCCCCTTCGGACATACTGTTTGCCCAACGACCGGGTACACCCAGATTCTGAGGTTGTTCTCCTTGTGCTCTACCACATCATCCAAAACAGAGGTGGCCGTAAGTCCGAAGTTATAAGACTGGAAGCTTCCATTGATGGTGTCGATCGAACCTTTCAACTTCTGGGCGGCCGTGAACTTGTCGCCAACCTGATAACCCGAATTTTCGATATCGCCGATGGTCACTGTGGCGTTCAGGCTTTCCTTCGCGCCCCAAGACCAACTGGTTTTCTGTGAATCTTGGTGGGGATGCGAATCAGACGTTGAGTTCTCATACGTGTTCGTGAATCCATCCGGAACCGCGCTCAAATTCAGGACTACGGGCGGAGCCCCGCCCGCCGGATTAGGACTGACAAAATCCACATGCATGGGAGGCACAGCGAGGACTACCGACGGCTGATCCCTATTTGACAGGTCGACAATAGTCGGCTCGCCGAGTACCAGCGACCTCCCCTGGAGGTCGGTTGCCACGAAAGATGAGGTTACGGAACTCACCGGAAGATTGAGCGCACTGTCGGGCGAAGCTTGGATGTCGAAAGTTTGCGGGTCCACGCTGTAGATATTCATAACGGACGCGGTCGCGTCGGGAGTGCAGTATAGAAATGCAATCTGGTTATTGAGATTGGGTTCGGTCCCCTGCCGGTTATCGAAGTTGCCAACCTGGATTCCCGCCGCGCAGGGAAACTGGTTGTAGGTTATTCCCGCGTGCGCTGAAAGCGTAAGGTCCGTAGCATTGGCTGAGAGAATCTCAAAAAATCGGCCGTTGTCACTTTCGCTCGACATATGAAACACGATCTGATCATACGGACTAATCCCGAAGTTAAAATTTCCCTTTTTTACTTGAAGATACCCAGCGGGTAACGAAACTGTCGTCACGGTCAGTTGCGGCCCTCCAACCGGGGTCAGCGTGTTGGGCGTAAAGTCAACGACTTGAGCGATGGAGGGTCCTGCGGGTGAGGAGAATGCAACTGCAATCTGATCGTGAGCCGTGGTGGTGAAATGGCCTCGGGTTAGAGATGCGCGCGTTATGGGAGAACCCAACGGGGTGCTGAAAACGAACGAACTGGCCGGAGTGATGGCAAGGCTCTTCGGGTCTACGGTATAGATCACGAGTTTCAGGCCGCCGACCTCCGTCAAAGTGAGCCCGGCAATCTCGTGTTGTCCATCTCCTTTGAAGTCTCCCGCCGTCATCTCTGTGAGAACATCCAGAATAGCGGGAGGTCCCAATTTGAAGGGCCCGCTGGCGCCAGCCCCTGGATTGTTGACATCCGCCGCTGTCGCTATCTGAACAGTGCCGTTGTGAAAGCTGAACGCGAAATCGTCGTACCCATCCTGATTAAGATCAGCCATAGCTCCGGCAACAAAGTAATCCGCGTATGGGTCGTTCACCGGCGAGTACCAGGGTCCGTAATTCTGAATGTTCGTCGTTACCATATACGAGTTCGATGACGTTGCCGCGGCAGTAATCTCCGTGACGGTGACCGCCTGCGGCTGATTGAACATCAGGCCCGAGAAGGATTTAAATGACTGCGGAAGATATAGGTCCCCGGGGAGTTCCGTTGGTATGGTGTTCGTTTTAGTCACGGAAGAGTTTGTCGTCAGCAACTGACTAAAACTGATCCCGTAATAAGAAGAAACACCGACGACCTGCAGGTCCGTGATATTCAGTAGAGTCCGTTGGCCCTGCAGGAAGTCGTTTACAGTACTGAAGTCCGTACCAGCTTTTGTCTGCGCTTGAACCGGCACGCTCGCGAGTGCGGCTACCATGCCCGCGGCTAGCAGGGTCGTGGTTTTCTGGCGACTGCGGACACAGCCCATCAGCAGCAAAGCCAGACCTGCGCCTGTCAATACTATCGCCGAGGGTTCGGGTACGGGAGCAACGGGTGTAACAGTTCCGACATTTCTAAAGTCCACCGACCAATTGCCAGTGCGGCAGCGGCCCGCCGATCCCGAGATATCCCGAAACATGTTACTCGGGCACGCCCCACCAGTCGTAAAACCAGGATCGGCCGTGAAATTAGGTTTGCCAGCTTCGATAAATCCATCAGCAAGATTGCCAACCGAAAAGTTGTCGTATTGCGTAAGGGCCAGAATGTAAGTGCCGGCCGTGAGGTTGGAAGTGATTCGCGCATCCCCAGCCAGGCCGGTTGTGGAGTCGGTGGCAACGCCCGCGCCATCATCGTTGTCCTCGATAAAGACGCCGGACGCGCTGAACAACGTGAGGACGCTGTCGAACCCGCCACTGGGCACTGTCGCGCCGGTCGAGGTCGTTCCGCCCCCGTAACCGTAGCTGCGAATATCAACGGCAGCAGGAGCCAGAATGGAAACCGAGAAGAGCTGAACGCTATCGTCTGCAGTAAAGTTACCCTGAAGAGTAACGTTGCTTGCTTTGCCGATCACGGGCACCATAGCTAAGACGACGAGGGGCATTAGTTTACGTGTCACAAGGTTCTCCGATACTGAGATTTTGTATTGGTCTCTAGCATGCACCTTTAGGGTTGGAGAGGGCTAGACGGTTAATACTCAATTTGAATGAGTAGATGTACTCATTTCCTGAGCAGAATGATCGGTAGAAGTACTCACGTCGCAAGCCATTTCCGAATTTCAAGCAGATTGTCTTTCGAGATATAGCCATACGCGCCCGCGCGCTGAGCTGCTTCCCGCAAGTCTTCATCTGTGTAGGAAGTAACGACAAGCACACGGGCCGACGGCCAGGCTGTCGTGATCAGTTGAGCGGCGGTCAGCCCGTCCATGTGCTCCATCCGGATATCCATCAGAACCCAAGTGGGCATGTGCTTCTCGTACAGGCCTAGCGCGTCGCGGCCATCGCCGCATTCCCAGACCCTATCTACGAGATCGCCAATCACTCTCTTGATCAGCTCGCGCATCGCGCCGTCGTCTTCAACGATTAGGACCGTCACGATGTCTGTTGCCGTTCTGGACTTCAGGATCAGCTTTTGAAAGGAGAAACGGCTAGAGCGCTCGTACTCAACCTTTGTGAGTAGATCTACTCATTTCTAAGGACGCGGCACTGCCTACAGGAGCTCGGACTGATGCGTAAGTGCAAAGCGCAATAGTGCCTCGCGGCCTTGGAGGTTGAGCTTGCTGCAGACATGGGCGCGGTGATTTTCAACGGTCCGAATACTTAGACAAAGCTCACGGGCGACGTCGCTGGTGCTCATGCCTGCCGCAATGAGCTGAAGCACGCGCCGTTCAGCTGCTGTAAGTTCCGTAAGGCCCGGCCACTTCCCCCGAACGGATTCGATGCGATTTCGGCGGTTCAGCAGGAAATTGGATAACGAGGGACTTACAAAATGACGGCCGGCCGCAACGGTTTTGATGCTATCCACGAGTTCGGAAAACGCGCTTTCCTTCAAGACGTAACCCCGTACTCCCAAGTTCATGGCGCCGTTAAACAATTCCTCGTCCTTGTGCATCGTCAGGAAAACTACCGCGCTCGAGAGTTTGCGCGCCTCCATGGCACGCACCACATCGAAACCATCCTTGACCGGCATGTCAATGTCGAGTACGGCGACGTCCGGTCGCTGTTGCTCTATACTTCGTAGGGCTGTCTCCCCATCCTGCGCTTCGGCAACAAGTTCGAAGCTGGCATCCGACAGCAGAACCTGGCGCAAACCCCGGCTGAAGATGGGATGATCATCGGCAATTACGATGCGAATCTTGCTCATGCCGTCCCTTGGGTCTTCAGAAAGATCTGAATTCTCGACCCGTAGCCTGGAGCGGACTCAATCACCACGCGTCCGCCTAGCATACGCACTCGCTCGGAAATTCCTAAAAGCCCGAAACCTTTGTGGCTCTGATGTGCCGTCCGGCCGTCAGGAGGCGTGAACCCGCGGCCATTGTCCTCGATGAGGAGATCCAGTGTCTCCGCGTTGCTGGTGACCACCACACGCCCTTGAGTGGCTTGTGAATGCTTTACTGCGTTATTGAGAGCTTCCTGAACGATTCGATAAATGCTGATCTCGGTCTCTTGTGGGAACAGGCCGTCAACAGGGTCGATTTCGGCGCAAAACTTACCGAACTCGCAGCTCGGCTTACGGATCAGG
>CBAAAA010000335.1:0-2941 GCA_964658695.1 uncultured Solirubrobacteraceae bacterium
GCAGCGGTATTGGCCGGCTCATCGAAGAGTTGCGATTGCTGTGGCGGTTCACGTTTGTCCTTACCTTGGCAGACCGGGCATGGCATGTACCTAGTGGAGCTTTCCGGAACTTCGCCGGTGCCTCCGCAGTAACCGCAATCGTTGGTTAAGCGTGGCACAGGCTTCTTCATACCAGACCAGCAAATAGTGCAGGGAGGTCTAGGGAGCAGCCGCATGCGGCCTGCAGGACATCGCTCTGGACCTGATGCAGACCCTCCACGGAATACACAAAAGCAGCTTGGCTGCCAGGATCTAAGATCCAGGTCTCAGGAACACCAATCGCCAGGTAGTCCTGGGCGCGGTCGGTCAGATCCTTGAGGCGGTCATCCGGCGAAACAATCTCGATGCAAAGGAGCGGCGCTTCCTGGATAACGGCAGGGTGTTTGATACCTGCCCGCAGCACCGTCACGTCCGGAACGCGATACTTGCCAGCCCTCACTTGGATGCGAAGCTCTGGCCGCACCAGGATGCCCCACTCTAAAGCATGGGCTTGCAGCGCCATCAGGACTAACATCTGCAACGTTGCATGATCGAATTGCCCCAAGTTGCGCTCCACAACGACGCCGTCGATGTAATCGCAGTCGGGTCGATATGTGGTAGTCAAGTACTGTTCGACACTGACCAGCGTGGTCGCCATCTCTTGAGTTTGGCATGCGGTCGTTTACGCCCGTATGGCTTCGGTTTGCGGGAAGAATCCGAAGATCCGTCCCGTAGGCGCCGGGCCGGGGTGACTGGAGTTGCGCTCGACTTTCTCTTCGAGCACAATTCCCGTCTCGCCGCGCCGATAGAACTGCTGCACCAGTTGGTGGTAGATCGGCGTTTCGAGCGAGACCAGGATAGCCTCACGCCGCACGGCGATCCCCATGGCCTGGAGCTGCGCGGTGTTATAGCGGCCGCTCTGCGCCAGCGCCAACTGTGGATGATCTTCGCGAACCGCTGCAATCCACGCATCCGACACATGCGCGATCGCATAGGCTCCGCGCTCGATCACCTTGCCGCGAATAAAACTGAGGAAGGCGTCTCGATCGCCGGGAGCATCGGATGTCAGATTGGCGTTGATGACATCCATCCCGGCCGGCGAGAAGATCATAAACATAGGTCTGAGGTTCCCGCGCTCCTTCAGGTAATCGACCCCGAACCGCAGAGCGTCTGCGCTAAATTCCTTCAGCGTTTCAATGTCCATGCCGCTCGATTTCGTATTCGTCTCCCCAGAGTCCAACAAACTTACCCTTCTTGAGAAGGATCGGCAGGGCGCCGGTCAGGATCCCGTTGCTGGATCGGACAATTCCGTTCAACTGCAAGCCCAGTGCCTGCCTGGACGCGAGCGTGACAAAGGCATCACACCAGTCGTCGGTCGGCTCCAGCCGCACACGTACATGATCTTCCGGCCGGAACGTCATCTTGTTTTTCTATCACAATTGGAACAACCGATGACAGTCCCGATGACGGCAAGAGAGCGCGAAGTGCTGCTGGGCATCGCGCAAGGGAAGAGCTCGCGATTGATTGGGGTTGACCTTCACATCTCTGCCGCTACTGTGACGGTCTATCGAAGCCGTCTCGTCCATAAGTTCGGAGTCCGGAGGATGTCCGATCTTTCGAGCGAACGGATGCTTGAGATATTGAGCCTCGATGCAACCAACGCTTAGTGGTGGGCCACGGGCGCTTCGGTCCGGAGCGCGGCTTTATTGACCCGGTTGGCAAAGAACAGGTCATGAATCTTTTGGATGGTCAGGCGAGCTTCCGGATGCGGGGGTGGTTCTCTTAGGTGGAAGCATTCTTCAGCGTGGTCAAGAAGCGCTTGCCGCTCGTCAGCTTCGATGAACTGATGGCAGCTTTCGCATGCGGCCCACTCCCCGTCGAAGATCATCCGAACATAGCTGGTCAGAACAACGGCTGGGTGAGCGAAGTAGATCCAGGCGCCAGGTGGCCGTCCACAGAAGTCGCAAACCTGACTGGTCGCCCAGCACCTGGTTTAACTCAACCGATCCAGTAATGCCAACGGTTCGCGCAGAAAGCGATCAGGTAGCACCCGACCGTCACAGCCTCCAGCAGCAGGACCATGATGAGGAACTGGCGAAATTTATCGACCACTCGATTTGTCCATTAATTGCCTTCCGTGATTCAGCTCCTGCCCAAACACCGTCTTGAGCTGCCTGATTTGGTCCGTGATCGCCACTTGTGCCGCGTTCACCGTGACGTACTTCTCCATCTGCTCCTGGTCGTCCATCAGCGTGGCCTCCTGGCGCAGCAGATCCGCCCGGTAGCGCAGCACGTCGTTGAAGTAATCGAGCATCCCGATCACGTTCTGTATGTCCGGGCTCTCATCCATCGTTGCGGCCGCCGTTCATGTCTCCGAGCACTGCAACTGCAGCCGTCTTGCCCGACTGCATCGCTCCGTTTATCACGCCCTTGCCTGTATAGACCCGGGGCAGGCACTCCATGCACAGCACCAGGCTGTAGCGGCCGTTGGCATCGGGCAGCGGCTTGATGGCATACAGCCGGAACTGCTCTTCGGGCGACACCGAGGGCACGGCTTCGGTGAGTAGCGCGCGCCTGCCAGTGGGCACTTTGCCGCAGATGTTACAGCGAGAAACCATAGCACTCCTTCGGAGAGAATCGCGTCCCGCAGGACACTACTATCGTAGTTATTCCTTCTGAGACTACGCTACCGAAAAAGAGCCACTTGAACCCAGGTGGCTCTTTTCGGCATTAGTCAGAAGCATCGATCAGAACCTCGGTGCATTTGCATCCGGGCCGGAAGAACGCATGGTCCGCCGCAATCTCCCGCAGCACCTCATCGCCCACCTTCTCCGTCGTCAGCTCCAGTCGTAACCCGCAGCCCGCACATTCCCAAAGGATCGTGTTCGGCTGTTCCATCCCTGCTTTACATCACCTTTTCTGG
>CBAAAA010000335.1:3041-5811 GCA_964658695.1 uncultured Solirubrobacteraceae bacterium
GTGCCGAGGAAGAACAGCATGAACTCCTGCTTGTCGATCTCGCTCGGTTCCGCGGTCCAGGTGGCGTTGACGCCGGTGCGATGCTCGCGTTCGATGATCTCGTAGCGGCACACGTTCCCGCTTTTAGCTGTGTAGTGTTGCAGCATGTTGCCCAGTCTACGAAACCCTCCGTCATGCCGAGGTCTCTTTTTTTCTTCATGGCCACTTCCAGTGCGGATCGTCCTTGTCGCGACTCTTCACGCCACCGGAGATCTCGCGCCACTTGCGGAAATCCACCAGAACCTGGCCGGCGCTCCCCACATCCAGGCCGACTTGGGTCTGCATGAATTGAAAGATGAAGGAGTCAGTCTCGGCGGCCTCCGCGGCCTCCATGATCTGTTGCGCGATCTGGCGGGCCTCCGCCGGCGTCGCCTGCGCTCCATAGCGTTCCTCGCCCGTAATGTGCACGATGTGCACAAACCCTTCGCCCCGTATGTTCACACCGCTCACGGCTTCGATCCGATGTTGCTTCTCGCTCATATCCCGTCACCCTGTAATTCTTCCCTTGCCCGATCCGCCATCTTTCGCACCGTGGCCGCAAAGCGGTGTGCCTGCTCGACCGAAAAAACGAGGAACCCACACCCGTTTTCGTCGACCAGCATTTGTGGATGGTTAATGACCACCTCCCCGCGCCCGCTGGTTCCTACTTCCAAGACATTCGGCTGTAAAGGTTCGTCCATCATTCACCTCGGGGCTAGTTCACTTACTTCGCTTTTTCAGTTGCCAGCCGGTAAACCAGAATGAGCCTAAAAGTATGACTGCCGATTGAATCAGTTCAGACCGTTGCGACCATGCGTGAGTCTGGAAGAACGCAACGTACAGCACCATACCCGCAAGTGGCAAAATAAGCCACCGCATCGCAGCTAATTGACGCCTTACCCGCTCTAATTCAGGATCGTTCATCGGCGCTCCAGTCCGTTACAGCCTTCAGCATCCACCGGATCGCGGAACACATGAGTCCTTTCGAGCATGCAGCCAGTCTACAAAAACAACCTCACCCGCCCCGCGCCTCGGCCCCCGCCGGCGTCGCCTGCGCTCCATAGCGTTCCTCGCCCGTAATGCCCGCCACATTCAGCCGGATCCACATCTCGCCCTCTGCGCATAACAGCGCCTCTCCATGCTTCCGGGGATCGTAGGGGAGCTGCGACGCCAAACCCAGCGCCACCGCCTCGGCCTGCACGTCTGCCCCGCCCAGGTCGTTCCCCTGAAACGATTCCTGCATCGCCCACCGGAAGAACGCCAGCAGCGCCGCGTACTCTTCATGGAAGGTCATGCCGCCCACTTCCTGCATTACGCCATTGAACTACACCGCTTCTGTACCCTGCAGCCGGTAGACCTCGAGCGCCAGCTTGGCAGCCTCCCGCTTGGACATCCCCGGCGGATCCTCACGCTCGCCACCAAAACAGCTGCACTCCTTCAGAATGTGCGCCGCCGATCCAACCGTCGCCCGAAACAAACATTCGTGATGCCAATAGACCAAGCCCTGCTGGTGGACAAGAGCCTCCCCGCGCTGCAGGCCTTCCTCACACCAAGGGCAGTTGTTCACGCCTTACCCGATCACATCGAGGCCCAGGTCGCCGTACATCCCAAATTGCCGATCCACTGTGACAACCGGTACGCCTTCCCCCAGCGCCGTCGCAATCAACATCCGATCAAAGGGCTCTCGATGATGGAGCGGCAGCGCGTACAGATACAACGCATGCCGCGCCCCGTAGGGCAAATGAGTCAATCCCAGATCATCGATGGCCCGCATCAACGCTGCATCCGGCATGTTTAGCTTCCCAATCGAAGTCTTGATCGCGATCTCCGTAATCGAGACGCTACTGATCAGCAGCTCCGCTTCCTTGTCCTGCAGCACCGCCCTCACCTTTCGCGGTAATCCCTTGAAGTGCCCCGCCTCCGCCGCCTCAATCACGATGCACGTGTCAAGCAAATACCGCTTCACACATCGCCCTTCATCCACGCCTCTACATCGTCCTGCGGCCGGTTCCAGTCCGGATCCACCACCAAGCCCTTCAATGTCCCAAATCGACGCGCCCGCACCGGCTTCGCCCGTACCATCTCCACTACAGGTACCCCGCGCCGCGTGATCGTGACTGCCTTCCCATCCAACACGTCTTCTACCAACTTGCTTAACTGATCCCGCGCATCTCCAAGGCTAATCTGCATGTGGCCATTGTAGCCAAATGAACTGGCTACATCAGAATAATAGTCTCGTCACCCCTCCCCGAAATTGCCTTCTCTACCCCTCGGATTTGTGAGCGAGCAGTTCGGTCGATCGGTTGCTTAGCCCGATTTATTTCGGGGTGTACCCTTCATTAACGTCTCATTAAAGCGTCCAGAATGATTGACAACATTATCACACTGTTCTATACTTAAAGAGTACCAGAAAGGGTACAGGGAAGCCGCCATCACGGTGATCGGCGAAGAGGTCAAGAGCCTCGAAGCTCATACCTGTATCTCCGCAACCATCAGTCGAGTTCGGTCGATCGGTTGCTTAGCGAGTACCAGAAAGGGTACAGGGAATAAACAAAATGTCTAAGACGATTAAAGAATCGGTGCGCGAGCAGAAACCGACGGTGCTCTACGTCGCCCGCCTGACCAATGGCAACTGGACGCGCTACTTCGAGGACCTGGGCGAGCTGTCCAGCCATCTCTACACCTCGTACTACGCCACTGGCTCAAAGGTGTTCGAGGGCGGCAAACACACCTGGAACTACGGGATGAGCGG
>CBAAAA010000336.1:0-5801 GCA_964658695.1 uncultured Solirubrobacteraceae bacterium
CTTTTGTTTCTGCAGGGCCGCTATTCCGAGGCCGATAAGTTAGAGCGGCAAACACTGGAGATTCAGAAAAGAGTGTTGGGGTCGAATCATCCGGATACTGCGATGTCAACTTACAATCTCGGAGGCATTGCGCTCAAAAGCAAGAACCAGGACCAGGCTCTGCAGCTTCTGCGAAGCGCAGTCGACCATGGCTTGGCGCCCAATATCGCTCTTCAGATGGAGAGTGATCCCGACCTCGCCGCGCTACATGGCGACCCGCGATTCACGGCTTTGATCAGTCACACAAAAGAAGTTGCCGCGGCTGCCCGTAAGCCGAACTAAACCAACGCGCCCGCAAAGCTTTGATACAAGTATCTGAGAAGGCTTCACGTCCTTCGGATAGGGCATTTCCCATATTTGATGTCGGCCAAAACGAATAAGACCTTCGACGTGGTGATCATCGGTTCCGGAGCCGGCGGTGGCATTTCCGCTCACATCCTCTCAAACGCCGGCGCAAAAATCTGTATGCTCGAAGCCGGTGCATGGTACGACTGCACCAAAGATTCCAAGATGTTTCAGTGGGCTTACCAAGCCCCGCACCGTGCCGCCGCCACTCGGGAGATGCCGCTCGGTTATTTCGATGCCACGCTCTCTGGAGGCTGGGAAGTGCCCGGCGAGCCCTACGTGAATGCTCCCGGTTCCAACTGGCATTGGTGGCGTGCCCGCATGCTTGGCGGAAGAACCAATCACTATGGCCGCATCTCCCTCCGCATGGGACCCTATGACTTCAAACCGTACAGTCGGGACGGCAAAGGGTTCGATTGGCCGATCAGCTACGAAGATCTCGCTCCCTATTACGACAAGGCTGAGGAACTGATCGGTGTCTTCGGCACCAACGAAGGCATGGAGAATGCTCCCGACGGGAGGTTCCAGGCTCCGCCTGCTCCGCGCGGGTATGAACGCGTGCTGATGCAAGCTTCTGACCGCCTCAAAATCCCCTGTATTCCTTCACGTCTGGCCATTCTCACTCGTCCGCTGAATGGCCGTACGGCCTGTCACTACTGCGCTGAATGCGGCCGATCCTGCGGCGTGAACGCGAACTTCAACTCTCCTGGCGTGCACATCATGCCGGCCTTGAAAACCGGAAACCTGGAGGTTCGAACGAATGCCATGGTCCGCGAAGTGTTGCTCGGGACCGACGGTCTGGCGCAGGGTGTCAGCTATGTCGACAAGAAGACGCGTAAGGATGTAGAGGTCCGCGCCAAAGTTGTAGTGCTGGCGGCAAGTTGTTGCGAAACAGCGCGCATCCTGCTCAACTCACGAAGTTCATCCTTTCCGAACGGCCTTGCCAACTCTTCGGGCCTCGTGGGCAAGGGCATTATGGATACGGTCGGCTCTTCTGTAAGCGGCTATCTTCCCCTGTTACAGGATTTGCCTCCGCACAATGAAGATGGCGTGGGTGGCATGCACGTCTACATGCCATGGTGGCTTTACAGCCAGCAGAAAGCCGGCAAACTTCCTTTCGCTCGCGGGTACCATATCGAACTCGGCGGCGGCCGGACCCAACCCGGTAGTGGTGTCATGGGCGGCTATGCAACGAAACTGCTCCAGGGCGGCTACGGAATCGAGTTGAAACAAAACTTGCGAAGACTCTATGGCGGCGAAGTTCACCTGGCCGGTCGAGGCGAGATGATTCCCAATGCTGACAGTTACTGCGAACTCGATCCGGAAGTGGTCGATCAATGGGGTATTCCCGTCCTTCGCTTCCATTTCAAGTGGAGCGACGACGAAATCCAGCAGGCGCGCCACATGCAGCAGACGTTCCAGGAACTAATCGAAACGGCCGGCGGTACCGTGATCGACAGTGCCGGCGAGGAACGGGACTGGGGGATCCGTCGCGGAGGAGACGTTAAGCACGAAGTAGGCTCAACGCGCATGGGTAGCGACCCAGGAAAGTCCGTCCTCAATCAACACTGCCAGGCCTGGGATGTCAAAAATTTATTCGTCACCGATGCCGCGCCTTTCGTTAGCAACGCCGATAAGAATCCAACCCTCACCATCACAGCGCTGGGTTGGCGAACCAGCGACTACATCGTTGAACAGGTAAAGAAGTTGAACGTCAAGGTTTAGCGCGGGGATGCCCTGAAAAGGTGAAGCGCGCCTTCACCTGTGCCCGTAATCGGTGAAAACGTAATCTCTTGTCTTCACGCTTGTGTGGCACGCGAACCCGCACTTGGCGTCGTTCCCCTGGGGAGGCTTGCCGGCCAAAGTGCCAGGTTTGAAAGTATCGGATGCCGCATCATACTCGAAGACGCCATATCCCCACCCTCCACTGTCCGCGAACCTCTTGCTGTCCTTCACCATGAAGTCGACGTCATGCTGTGTACCTGGCACCGTCGCCGCGGGGAATGCCTCCATCTTCTTCGGGTTCCAATGGATCTTCGCCAGTTTGGCGCCGTCCGGGAAAGGCTTGCCGTTGCCGGGAAGGCCGGCCTGGTAAGCGTCAATCATCGCAGGATTCGCGAGAATCGCTGCGATCAGATTTCCGTCCTGACTGATCGAGACAACCTGCCAGGCCTCGTATCCTCTGAATTCAGAGAACGCGAGCCCATTCGTTACTTTCAAGTCGTACTTGTCCTCCGCGGAAATGGCCTTACCGCCCACGAAGGCGAGTACCCCCATCAGAATTGTAATCGTCAACAGTCTTTTCTTCTGCATTGATTAGCACCTCCTTTGGACAAGTCTAGTGTTCTTTTTCGTCCCGTAGTGCGGCGTCTTGGCAGTATGCGGGCTCAGTTCTGCCCTTCAGGCTTCATCTCGACGGCGCCCGGCGGAACGGAAAAGCGGAAGGTATCCGGCGGAAAAACAGGGTTGCTCTCGAAGTCGCGCAACGTGGTTGTCTTGACTGACCGAATCCCGGCCCCCTCGATCTGGCTCACGACAACGTCCCGCAAAATCAAGAGCCGGTCAGGGTCGATGCACATGGTGCGGACATCGTCCTCCGTCCCTCGCTTCCAGGCGGCACGGACCACCACACAATTGCGATCCCCGTCCACGAGCCGAACGTGATCTCGTCCCACGAATGAGAGCGTAGTCGGGTTGTTCTCCAGTCCATAGAACTTACTAAGCGGAAGATCGCACTGGGGAGTAACTCTGGCTTCGTGCTTAGAGTAACTGTGTCCATCACCTGAGTAATACGCTGCGATTCCGTCGCAGGCCATCACTGTTCCGTCGTCACCGCTGTTTTGCCGGCTCATCTTCAACGGTTCTTGAGCGGCGATCTTGGCTTGAACCTCACTTTTCACATTCATCCCGCCGCCTGATATCTGTGACGTCTCGATAACTTCAGCCCGCCAGTTCCTGGTGCTTTCTACAAAGGATCTCACCTTGCGAAGCAATGCGGCTGCATCCTCTGGACTCTGAGCACGGACCACCAGAACGGAGAACAAAACACCTGCCAGCGACAAACGGTGGATCGTACTCATCTGGCATTCCCCCCGCGTCGCGAGCGATTCGCTGTTCCGGCAAGAAGCCCGAACCCAAGCACCCGCGTTGCCGGTTCCGGCGAAACCGTCGAAAACGGGACCGGGGTCGTCCCATCGCTTGCGAGTAAGGTGAAAACAACGGCAGCGCTGTCGCTCCCGTGGGCATCCGTCGTGCTTCCCGCTGTCAGGCTCTCCGATACAGTTGCCGATGCACTTACGGAAAACGGCGCCCCCAAATCGAACGGCAACGTCTCTGTAACAGAGCATCCGGCAATTCCGCAGCCTGGACCCGGACCGGATAGCGCATCTTCGCTGTACGTGCGCACGCCATCGGTGATGACGAGGCTCGAATCCCCGCCATGTGCCCGGGACAGGTTGATCGCAAATTCGAGCAATCCGCTGCGAACTGGCCCTGCGCTCTCGTAATCACCCGTTGCCCCCGCCTCGGCGATGGCCGAAACAGCAATGCTTGAACCATAAACGATCGCAATAGCGGCAGTCGAGAGAGTTTGTCCGGTGAACGGCTCACCTGCAACCAGCACACCCGGAACAATCGAGTTGTCAGAGGCCTCCGCGGCCGCTTGAGCCGCATTCATAATTCCGCCCGGGAAAAGAAAACTACCGCCACACGGACTGACCGTCGTCCCTCCAGCGGTACACGAACTGAAAGTAAATGTCTCCGCCTGTGAAGCGGAAACGATCAAAAGTGTGAGAGCAAGCGAACGAAGCATGCGCAACCCCCCCCAAACTTGTTGCCTGTAATTCTACTCTCTTGAGGTCGCGCAGTATGCAGATGTAAAGCTAACGTGTAAAGGCCCGTGTGAACCTAAGGCATCATTGACTCATCATGCGGCCTGCTTGGATCGTCCTCGGCATAACTCTTTCAGCGCCCGCCTTGCCACGACTCAACGCCCAATCTTTGCAGCGGGCAACCGCCACCGAGGCAATTAGCGCCGTCAGCAAAGCCAGCGATAGCGCCGCACCAATGCCCCTGGTGCAGGCCTTGACCGAGCGATTTGGTCCACGTCTGACCGGTTCCGAACAGGAGCACCAAGCTGCCGTGTGGGCCCTTGGCGAAATGAGAAGTGTCGGGTTGAGCCATGTCCACACAGAGACCTGGACACTGCACCGGGGGTGGCAACGGGGTCACGCGGAGGTGCGCCTTGTGAAGCCTTACAGCGCTCCGCTGAACATCGTGTCGTATGGGTGGTCGGGCTCGACCCAAGGAGCGGTCTCTGGTCAGGTTGTGTTGACTAATGGCAACATGGCTCTCTCTGAATCGTCAACAAAGGAGTGGGCCGGCAAGGTCGTCCTTGTTGCTCCAACCTCCATGGATGGGATCCGTGCTGTTGCTGACGCACCCGTCTTAGCGAACTGGGCAGAGAAGGTCCATGCGCTTGCAGTGATTGATGGCATCCCGCGACCAGGAAGCATGCTCTTGCACACTGGCCCGATAGGCTTCCCTGGACGTGAGGCCTCCGTGCCGGTACTTGACATGCTGGAAGAACAGCGCCAACTACTACAACGGATGGTAAATCAGGGCGCGGCGCCCAGGCTGCGGTTAGATGTTGCTTCCCGGTTCACCGCGGCGCCGGTGTCAGTTGAAAACGTAGTCGGGGAAATCGAAGGTGCGGTCCGTCCCGAGGAAGTGGTCCTGATGGGAGCACATTTGGATTCCTGGGACTTGAGCCCTGGTGCAACGGATGATGCGACCGGAGTAGCTGCCGTGCTCGCCGCAGCGAATGTAATCCGTACCTCCGGTGTTCGTCCTGACCGGACAATTCGCTTCGTCCTGTTCACCGGAGAGGAGCAGGGCCTCTTGGGTTCCCAGGCTTATGTTCAGCAGCACCGGGCGGAGTTGCCGAATATCGTTTGCGCTGTTGTCGTGGACTGGGGCGCAGGCCCGATCACCAAGATCCCGCTGGCAGGACATCCCGAAATGGAGCAGCCGATCAAGAGTCTGTTGCAACTCGGAAACGGTTTGCAGACCATCAGCACTTCGTCCGGCTTCCTGACTTTTACCGATAGTTTCTCGTTCACCCTTGCGGGCCTACCAGGCATTAGCCCATGGCAAGACTCGCCCCACTACGACAGGGATGCTCATTCCACAATGGACTCCTTGCAGCAAGTCGATGCCACTGCGCTCCGCTTCAATACAAAGGTGCTTGCTATGTCGGCGATCTGGCTGGCGGATGTTACACCGAGGCCAGGTACCCTGTTCCCTCCGAATGAAAATAAACGCGCGCTCAGCCCGTTGCGGAACGCCTTGCGAATGCTCGGCATGTGGCCCGACTAGCCGGGCGTAGCCCCGGCCGAAACTCCCCCTACCGCAGCAAC
>CBAAAA010000337.1:0-5738 GCA_964658695.1 uncultured Solirubrobacteraceae bacterium
GCATGAACAACTTGAGACTCGAATTTCATTTTCTCTTCCAGCGCACACCGTCTTTGGTGTCTTCCAGCACGATCCCTTTCTCGAGCAACGTGGCCCGGATGGCATCCGCTCGCTTGAAATCCCGCGCTTTTTTCGCCTGGTTTCGCTCGTCTATCGCCGCTTCCACCTCTGCATCGCTCGCTGCGCCTCCCGATTGCGTCGGCTTGAGCACATCGAAGACTCCGTCGAACACTTCCAAAACACGGGCGGACTCCCAGCGGTTCTCTTCGAGATACAGATTGTCATCGAGCGCGGTGTTCATGGCGCGAACATATTCGAAAACCGCCGCCAGAGCTTCCGCGGTGTTGAGATCGTCGTCCATGCTCTCTTCAAACTGCCGGATAGCGTCTTCTGAACGCTCACTCAGTTCTTCGTTCCTGCCTGGAGAAAGCTTGCTGGAGGCAAGGCGCAGCTCGAAATCGCGTAGGCGCTCGATCGATTTGCCAGCCGCTTTCAGACCTTCGAAAGTGAAATTGAGCTTCTTGCGATGCGGCACCGACGCCAGCAGGTACCGTATCGTCTCCGGCTGGTAGCCCATCTCCAGCAGGTCGCGCAACGTGTAGAAGTTTCCGAGCGACTTCGACATCTTCTGCGACTCGATATGAAGATGTTCGGAGTGTAGCCAGAAGCGTGAAAAAGGCTTGCGGGTAATAGACTCCGATTGCGCGATCTCGTTTTCGTGATGCGGAAACACCAGGTCGATCCCGCCCGCATGGATGTCGAGCGTCTGCCCGAGATAGTGCATCGCCATGGCGGAACACTCGATATGCCATCCGGGCCGGCCTTCACCAAAAGGAGTGTCCCACGCCGGCTCATTCTCCTTCCGGGCTTTCCAAAGCACAAAGTCCCGCGCATCTGCTTTGTCGTATTCGTCCACATCCACGCTGACGCCGCTCCGCATTCCGCTGAAATCGCTGTGCGACAGCTTTCCGTACTCGGGAAACGTGCCAATGCGAAAATAAGTCGAGCCGTCGCTCATGTAAGTGCAGCCCTTCGCCGTTAAATCCTCGATCGCTTTGATCATCATCGGGATGTGTTCGGTGGCTTTGGAGACGTGCTCGGGCTGTTGTAGACGCAGTGCCGCCGCGTCTTCAAAAAAAGCCTTCGTATAAGCGGCAGTGTATTCATCGATCGTCTTGCCCTGCTTTGCGGCATTGGTGATGATCTTGTCGTCCACATCAGTGACGTTCATGACGTGATCCAACTGGTATCCGCGATAAGCCAGCCACCTGCGTAAAATGTCCTGAAATGTGAAGGTACGGAAATTCCCAATGTGGACGAAATTGTAGACCGTTGGTCCACACGTGTACATTCGCACCGTGTTGCCCAGGAGCGGATGGAAGTCCTCTAACTCTTGCGTCAGAGTGTTATAAAAACGAAGAGCCATTCGAGGGAGTCAGCTTCATCGTAACAAGCGCTATCGCTTCGCCTAGCCTTCTCCAGCAGATGGACTCCGGAAGGGTGCTTCCGGAAGGAGGAAAATGAACCTCGTCATTGCTGCGGCCCAATCCTCGTCCGTCCCGGGAAACACTGGCCTCAATGTGGCTCATCACCTCCGATTCGCCATTGCGGCCGCCGAGCAGGGAGTACAACTCCTGGTCTTTCCTGAGTTATCCCTGACTGGTTATGAACTGACCCTCGCACGATCCCGCGCGCTCACGCTTGACGCTCCGGAGCTTAACCCTCTGCGTTCTTTCGCGGCCAGGGCGCGCATGACTCTCATCGCGGGAGGGCCTCTGCTGAACGATGCCGGACAACTGCACATTGCGGCCTTTGTCTTTCATCCCGACGGCTCAGTGTCCACCTATAAAAAGATGCATGTCCATGAAAGCGAATTGGGAGTGTTCACTCCAGGAAGTGGAGGTTCCGCGCTGAAAATTAGCGAGGCGAACGTCGCGCTGGCGATCTGCGCCGATGTCTCTCACCCGCAGCACGCCGCAAATGCCGCGCGAGAGGGAGCGAATGTCTACGCTGCCGGCGTGATGATTGATGAAATTGGATACGCGCGAAAGATTCCCTTACTGAGAAACTATGCCGTGGAACACGGCCTGGCGGTCCTGATGGCCAATTACAGCGGCATCACGGGAGGGGAAGTCTCAGCCGGTAAGAGCGCCATATGGTCAGAAGACGGTCAACCTGTCGCCTCTAGCACAGGGAACGACGAGACCCTGGTTATCGCGGCAAAGCAGAATGGCGATTGGACCGGTTCCGTCCTGCCTATGTAGGTTCAGCCGACGCCTATTGGAGCGCTCGCGCAAGCGCAAGCTTGGCTTGCTCGCGCAGGCACAGGCCCGAACGCCTTCTATAATCGCGGTAGTGTCCAGGCACTCGACGAATGCGGCGGCAGCGCCTCTCACCGACGGAACTCTGCTGCAGCACATCCAACGCCTCCCGCATGGCCGGGCAACCTATAAACAGCTGGTGAAAGAGCTCCGGCTTACCGGCGAAGATCGGACCGGACTCGAACAGATGCTCGACCGCCTTTCCGATCGCGGCTCACTTGTCGAACTGCGCGGCGGACACTTTGTCGCCGTCGGAGCCAGTTCAGAATACGTAGCCGGCCGCGTCTCCATTCACCGCGACGGCTTTGGCTTTCTGATCCCTGATCCCGGAGCTTCCTCAGTCTTCCAGGGCGATGTTTTTCTCCCTCCGCCACAGGCCGCAAAAGCCATGAACGGCGACCGTGTTCTGGTTCACATCACCCGCCTGGGGCGCGATGAGCGGGCCGAAGGCGAAGTACTCCGCGTCCTGCGGCGCGCACACGTCACCGTTGTCGGTGAATTTCGTGTCAAACATCGCGGGAACTTTGTCGCGCCCTCGGATGACCGCATCCAGCAATGGATCCATATCCCCGAAGGAATGGAAATGCCGCCTGAACACGATGTGGTGGATCGTGTCGGCGCAGCTCCGGTGAAGGTGTCTTCGCTCGAGGAACTCGACGGCATGATCGTCAACGTCGAAATTCTCGAGTTTCCCGAAGACGGAGACAGTGCGGTCGGCCGGGTCGTCGAGTTGCTCGGATACCCGGACGATTTCGGCGTCGATGTCGAGATCATCATCCGCAAGCATCACCTTCCGCGCGAGTTTCCGCCGGAGGTGATCGAACAAGCCCGCCAGATCTCACACGATATCTCCGGCGCTGAGATCGCCAGGCGGCGCGATTTCCGCAACCTGCCGATCGTCACCATCGATGGAGAAACGGCGCGCGATTTCGATGACGCCGTGCTGGTGGATCGTCTGCCCAACGGCCACTACGCATTGCAGGTTCACATCGCGGACGTCAGCCACTACGTCCTCCCCGGTTCTCCCATTGACACCGAGGCGCTGCTGCGCGGAACCAGCGTCTACTTTCCAGATCGCGCCGTACCAATGCTCCCGGTCGAGCTATCCACTGACATCTGCTCGCTTCGTCCTCACGAAGACCGCCTGGTCCTCTCCGCTCTTCTCGAAATCGATGGCCAGGGCGACATCGTTTCCCAGGAGTTCACCCGGGGCATCATTCGCAGCGCTGAACGCATGACGTACACCAACGTCTTCCGCGTCCTCGAAGGCGACGCCGCCATGCGCGATCGCTATAGCCGTTTCATTGATCGTTTTGAGCTGATGCGCGAATTGGCTCTACTGCTCAATCGCAAGCGCCATAAACGCGGCTCCATCGACTTTGACATGCCTGAGACCAACATCGAAATCGATCTCTCCGGGCACATGATCGGCGTCACGAAAGCCGAGCGCAACATCGCGCATCGAATCATCGAAGAGTTCATGCTCTCGGCAAATGAGGCAGTCGCCGCGACCTTCGAAGACGCGGACATCCCGGCGCTCTACCGCATTCACGAAAAACCGGAAGGCAAACGCATCGCTGACTTTGAAGAGATCGCGGCCCATTTCGGTTACTCTCTGGGCGTGGGCGCTATTCCGGTGCGACGGCATCCTGTCGTCGAGAAGCGTCGCGATGGCCGAAAGGTCCGCAAAGATGTCGTACTGACACAGGAGATTGACATTTCGTCCCGCAACTACCAAAGGCTGATCGCGCGCCTCGCCGGTAAGCCCGAAGAACGAATTCTCAGCTATCTCATGCTGCGATCTTTGAAGCAGGCCCGCTACAGCAATGTGAATGAGGGCCACTTTGCGCTTGCTGCTTCCGCCTACACTCATTTCACCTCCCCCATTCGCCGCTATCCAGACCTGATCGTCCATCGCATTCTGGGCCACTATCTGGATACGAAGGAACCGTTACTCGAAGAAAACCTGCTGCACGATCTGGGGCACGATACTTCGTTTACAGAACGCCGCGCTGGAGAAGCCGAACGCGAACTTATCGAATGGAAAAAAGTTAAGTTCATGGAGGAGCGCGTCGGTGACGAGTTCAACGCCCTCATCATCAGCACCACGAAATTCGGCTTCTTCGTGGAACTTACCGAATTGTTCGTCGAAGGCCTGGTGCCGATGGAATCTCTCGGAGGCGATCGCTTCCTCTATCACGAGAATGGCCGGAAGATCATCGGGGAAAGAACACGCAAGATGTTCTCGATCGGCGATCGAGTGCAGGTCCGCCTGGACCGCGCGGACGCCATCGAGCGTAAACTGCAGTTTGCATTGGTGGTCGAGGGCGGCTCCGGCCGGCGTCGCAAAAAGAAGGCTTGACTCTCATATCTAGAAGACGAGCCACTCGAGGCCGGGATCGTCAACTGCACCCTGGTTCTACTGCGAATGGCCATCGGCTGCCAAGTCGCACGGCCGAACTCTGCAAATGCGTGTGTTTGAAATCTCCTGCAAACTTCAACCCGTAGCCAAGTGCGCGGTCGAAGCTGATGTGGCTCAGCCAGATGACCGCCATTTCGCCGCCCAATGCCCATCCCCGCTGCCAGGCCAAAGCTCCGACGACCAGTGGAAGAACGTAGCTGTGCGCCACGTTGTACAAAGCGGCGGGCACTCGTCCGTTCGACACGAAATACCCGGCCAGCGAAATGTCCGGAACCAGAAAAAGCAGCATGAATAACCACCAGTGCCCCGGATAGATTCGCGCATAGCCCACGCCACTCGCCAGCAGCAGCGCGACAGCCTCCAGCCGTAGCAGAACATCCGGCCGCGTCACCTTGAAAGAATCGATCGGTTCGCTCATGACTTACACTGTAAGCCTTAATGTTTGAATTGTCAATCCTTACACTGTAAGAGATGGCGCACCCCAAGCAGATCGACGCCGCGCGTATCCTCGACGCCGCCCTTCAGCTGCTCGAAGAATTCGGATCGGCCGGACTTTCACTCCGCGGCGTAGCCGCCCGGCTGGAAGTGAAAGCGCCCAGCATCTACCACTATTTCGAAGACCGTTCCGCACTCGAGCGAGGGCTCATCGCCGAGGGCCGGCGGCTTCTCCTCGAGTGGCTTCGACGCCACGCCCGCGTTTCGGAACCGGAGGCCGCGTTTCGCGAAATGGCCGAGGCCTACCTGCGTTTCGCACGTCGCCGGCCAGCTCTCTATTTCTTTGTTATGGACTTCCAGGTCGCTGGCCACAATCCGCCGTGTGATCCTGGCAAGCAGCTCTGGAACCTGGTCCTGCATCGCGTCGGAGCCCTGTCTGGCGACCCGGATGACACCGCGGGTGCGGTGGCGGCCTGGGCGTTCCTTCACGGCTTCGCTGTTCTCGAGAAATCAGGGCAGTTTGGGAAATCCGGTCCCAAAAATGGCTTCGACCGAGGTCT